>NZ_JBPQTQ010000019.1:0-56155 GCF_051386415.1 Streptomyces sp. URMC 129 | reverse complement strand
CCCCCCCCCCCCCCGACTTGATGGTGCCGGCGGAGGCGTCCGCGCCGCGCATGAAGGAGACCGGGCCGGAGGCGTTGCCGCCGGAGGAGAGCAGCTCCTTGGAGGAACGGATCCGGGAGAGGTTCAGCCCCGCGCCGGAGCCGCCCTTGAAGATCATCCCCTCCTCCTTGTACCAGTCGAGGATCGACTCCATGGAGTCGTCGACGGAGAGGATGAAACAGGCGCTGACCTGCTGCGGCTGCCTGGTGCCGACGTTGAACCACACCGGCGAGTTGAAGCTGAAGATCTGGTGCAGCAGCGCGTACGCCAGCTCGTGCTCGAAGATCTCGGCGTCCTCCGGGGAGGCGAAGTACCCGAACTCCTCGCCCGCCTTCCGGTAGGTCTTCACCACCCGGTCGATGAGCTGCTTGAGGCCGGTCTCGCGCTGCGGCGTGCCCACAGCGCCGCGGAAGTACTTGCTCGTGACGATGTTGACCGCGTTCACCGACCAGAAGTCGGGGAATTCGACGCCACGCTGCTCGAAGTTGATCGAGCCGTCGCGCCAGTTGGTCATGACGACGTCACGGCGCTCCCACACCACCTCGTCGTAAGGGTGCACGCCGGGGGTGGTGTGGATGCGCTCGATCCGCAGGCCCTTGCTCCCCTTGCCACCCTTGGTGCGGGAGCCTCGTGCCGGGCCGCTCGTCGTCTCAGTCATTCCGCCTCCCTGTTCCGGGCACAACGCCCTGGTGCGACCCGGCCCGGAGGCGGGGTCACGGTTGTCGTTCTCTTGGCCGGAGCGCCGCGATGCGCCCCGGTCAGCTCTTGTCGGCGCCGGTCCGCGCGGGCGCGGGGCCCGGCCGGTCCTCGGCGGCGGGGAATCCCGCGCGCAGCTCGGCGATGGCGGCCTCGAAGTCCTCGAGCGAGTCGAAGGCCCGGTAGACGGACGCGAATCGCAGGTAGGCCACCAGGTCCAGCTCGCGGAGGGGCCCGAGTATGGCCAGACCGACGTCGTGCGTGGACAGCTCGGCACTGCCGGTCGCGCGCACGGCCTCCTCGACCCGCTGGCCGAGCTGGGCGAGGGCGTCCTCGGTGACGGGACGGCCCTGACACGCCTTGCGGACGCCGGCGATCACCTTGTCCCGGCTGAACGGCTCGGTCACGCCGCTGCGCTTGATCACCATCAGCGAGGCGGTCTCCACCGTGGTGAACCGCCGGGAGCAGCTCGGACACTGGCGGCGGCGGCGGATCATGGTGCCGTCGTCGGCGGTGCGGCTGTCGACGACACGGCTGTCGGGGTGCCGGCAGAAGGGGCAGTGCATCGCTTCTCTCCCTCTCCGACGGTTCGACAGCCCGGTGACACAGCGTGCGGACGCCGTGCGCGCGGGCACGACGCCATGGCCCTCGCAGACCCGTTCGAACGGGCCCGGCGGGCGATCTCCAGCATAGGCGATACCGGCGGCCGATGATGACCGGGGACCACTATTTGTGGGGAGTCGCCAGTCATGAAACCACTACATCTAGGGTTCGGCTGTCAACATCATCGGAACGCGTGTCGCGCCGCGACAAACGGGGGCCCGGCGTCGGGCGGGCGACGGCCGCATGGGAGGCTATCGCACAGGCGGTTACCGTTCGCGGCCGGATTCACCCCGAATGAAGAGCCATACACCCGGTTTCGTGGTCACGTCAGGCGATCTGCGATATTTCACTCGAACGTGTGTTTGGCGCAACCTTTCGATAGCAACTACCGTTGTCTGACTAGCGAGTACCACCTGAGAAGGGGCCGACATGACCACCGCAGCAGACGACGCCATCACCGCCGCTGAGCGCCGCCACGACCGGCTGGGCACGCCGGGCGCCACGCCCGCCCGCTCGCTGCCGGGGCGGCCACCGGGGATCAGGGCCGACAGTTCCGGCCTCACCGACCGCCAGCGCCGGGTCATCGAGGTCATCCGCGACTCGGTGCAGCGCCGCGGCTATCCGCCGTCCATGCGCGAGATCGGCCAGGCCGTGGGCCTGTCCAGCACCTCCTCCGTGGCGCACCAGCTCATGGCCCTGGAGCGCAAGGGTTTCCTGCGCCGCGACCCGCACCGGCCCCGGGCGTACGAGGTGCGCGGCGCCGACACGCCCGCCCCCCAGACCGCGGACACCGCCGGCAAGCCCGCCGCCTCCTACGTGCCGCTCGTCGGCCGGATCGCGGCCGGCGGCCCGATCCTCGCGGAGGAGTCCGTCGAGGACGTCTTCCCCCTCCCCAGGCAGCTCGTCGGCGACGGCGAGCTCTTCGTGCTGAAGGTCGTGGGGGACTCGATGATCGAGGCCGCCATCTGCGACGGCGACTGGGTGACGGTCCGCCGCCAGCCCGTCGCGGAGAACGGCGACATCGTGGCCGCCATGCTGGACGGCGAGGCGACGGTGAAGCGCTTCAAGCGGGAGGACGGCCAGGTCTGGCTCCTGCCGCACAACGCGGCGTATCAGCCGATCCCGGGCGACGAGGCCACCATCCTGGGCAAGGTCGTCGCCGTCATGCGCCGGATCTGACCGACACACCGCGCCGGCCGCCCCCGCCTTCTCACGACGCGGCGGCCCGCGCTGCCGCGTCGATCGCCGCGAGCGACCGGCGCGCCTGATTGCGATCGGTCGTGTACCAGAAGTCGGGCATCGAGGCGCGGAGGAACGCTCCGTACCGCGCCTTGGCCAGCCGGGGATCCAGCACGGCCACGAGGCCGCGGTCGCCCGTGGCCCGGACCAGCCGCCCAGCCCCCTGCGCCATCAGCAGCGCGGCGTGCGTCGCCGCGACCGCCATGAAGCCATTCCCCCCGGCCTCCTCCACGGCCTTCTGCCGGGCGCTGACCAGCGGGTCGTCCGGACGCGGGAACGGGATGCGGTCCATCACCACCAGCTGACAGCTCGGACCGGGCACATCCACTCCCTGCCAGAGCGACAGCGTGCCGAACAGGCAGGTCCGCTCGTCGTCGGCGAAGGCCCGGATCAGCTCGCCCAGCGTCTCCTCCCCCTGCAGCAGGATCGGCAGGTCCAGCCGGCCGCGCAGCTCCTCGGCCGCCGCCTGCGCGCCCCGCATCGAGGAGAACAGCCCGAGCGTGCGCCCCCCGGCCGCCTCCACCAGCTCCGCCAGCTCGTCCAGCATGTCGGCGCGGCTGCCCTCCCGGCCGGGCGGCGACAGGTGCTGCGCGACGTAGAGAATGCCCTGCTTCCGGTAGTCGAACGGGGAGCCCACGTCCAGCCCCTTCCACTCCGGGAACTCCTCGCCGTGCTCCCCCTCCGGGGCCAGCCCGAGGGAGGCGCCCACCCCGTTGAAGTCGCCGCCGAGCTTGAGCGTCGCCGAGGTGAGCACCACGGAGCGCTCCGCGAAGAGCTTCTCGCGCAGCAGCCCGGACACGGACAGCGGCGCCACGCGCAGCGACGCCCCGTACCGGTCGTGCCGCTCGAACCAGACCACGTCGAACTCCGAGCCCTGGGTGATCCGCTCCGCGACCTCCTGAATCGTCTCGATCGAGGCCAGCGCCTGCTTGCGCACCGCGTCCTCGTCCGCCACGGAGGCGTCCCGCGTGGTCCCCAGCGCGGTGATCACCGCGCGGGCGGCGTCCCGCAGCGCCAGCAGCGCGTACCCCAGGTCCTCCGGGATCTTCTCCAGCCGTCCGGGCAGCGCCAGCTCCATCAGCCGCTCGAACGTCTCGGCCGCCGTCTGCAACTGGTCCGCGATCTTCTCGTCGATGAGCCGGGCCGCGCGCCGCACCGCCCGGTTGACCGAGCCGGGCGTCAGCTCGCCGGTGGCGACGCCGGTCACGCGGGACACCAGCTCGTGCGCCTCGTCGACGATCAGGACGTCGTGCCCGGGCAGCACCGGCGCACCCTCGATGGCGTCGATGGCCAGCAGCGCGTGGTTGGTGACGATGACCTCGGCCAGCTTCGCCCGCTCCCGGGCCGCCTCGGCGAAGCACTCCGCCCCGTACGCGCACCTGCTGGCCCCCAGGCACTCGCGCGACGACACCGACACCTGCGCCCAGGCGCGGTCCGAGACACCGGGCGTCAAATCGTCCCGGTCGCCGGTCTCCGTCTCGTCGGCCCAGTCCCGCAGGCGCAGCAGATCCTTGCCCAGCTTGCTGCTCGGTCCGCCGACGGTCTGCCGGACCGCCTCGAAGGGATCGAAGAGACCGTCCTCGTCCTCCTGCGGCACACCCTCGTGCAGGCGGTGCAGACACACATAGTTCGACCGGCCCTTGAGCGTGGCGAACTCCGGGCGGCGCCGCAGCAGCGGGTGCAACGCCTCGACCGTGCGCGGCAGATCCCGCTCGACGAGCTGCCGCTGCAGGGCCAGCGTCGCGGTGGCGACGACCACGCGGTCGCCGCCCGCCAGCGCCGGCACCAGATAGCCCAGCGACTTGCCGGTGCCCGTGCCCGCCTGGACCAGCAGATGGGTGCCGCCCTCGATGGCCTCGGCCACCGCGTGCGCCATGGCGACCTGCCCGGGCCGCTCGGACCCGCCCACGGCCGCGACGGCGGCGTGCAGCAGATCGGTGAGGGGGAGCCCGGAGGACTCCCCGGGCTCGGGTGACTCGATGGGCGCGGAGGGCTCCCCGGATGTGACAGTCATAGGGCTGTCACCTTACGCGGCGGCACTGACAACCGCCGCCCGCCCGGGGAGAGTACGACGGATTCACGACACCTCCGTCCCCGGCGTCGCACGGCCCCGCCGCCGTCTCCGGCGGCGCGCGGTTCCGCTCGTACGGGTGACCGGAGGTCACCGCCCGCCGCGGCCCGTCCCCCTGCTCGCGCGGGGGGGGGCACGGGAAACCGGCCGGTCAGCGGTCCCTGACCATGATCGCGGCCCGCTTGCCGGGCAGGTCGGCGTCGGCCGCCCGGCGGAAGCCCGCCGCCCGGAAGGCCGCCAGCGAGGCGGCGTTGCGCACGTCCGGCTCGGCGACCACCCGGTCGCAGCGCGGCCGGTGGCGGAGCACGAGGTCGGCGGCGGCGCGCAGCAGGGCGGTGCCGAGGCCCCGGCCACGGTCCTCGGCGCTGCCGATGAGCACGTGGACGCCGGTGTCGTGGAGCCGGGACGGGTAGTAGCGGGCGAGCGTGTCGAGGTCGGCGCGGTAGATCTCCCAGTAGCTCATCGGCAGGCCGTCGAGAACGCCCAGGCACGGGACGCTGCGACCGTCGCCGTCGAGCTGCCGCCCGATGTGCGCGGCCGTCGCCTCGGCCGGGCCGGCCAGCCGCCAGAAGGCGTCCACCGCCGGGTCGTTCATCCAGGTGGCGATGAGGGAGAGGTCGCGGGGGAGGTGGACGGGGACGAGCTCGAAGACGCCGACGGGCGTGGCGACCGGTCCCCAGTCGCCCACGTTGTCGAGCAGGCCGGGCCGGTCGGCGGCGCGCTCGACGCCGTAGCCCGCGGGCGCGCCGGTCAGGTCGGGCGGCAGGTCGAGGTCCGCGGTGTCCTCGCCGTCGTCGGTGTCGGGGGCGGGCACGACGGCTCCTTCAGGTCGTGGTGAGCGGGTTGGCGACCGTGACGTAGACGGACTGGCCGTCGACCGGGCCGGCCAGCTCGTCCAGGCCGTGCAGCCGGGTGAGCAGGTTGGCCTTGCAGCGCAGGGTCCTCGCCCCCAGCAGGTGGGCGACGAGCGGCGGCACGAGTCCCTCGCCGGCGGCCCGCGCCTCGCCCGCCAAGAAGCCGCGGAAGCCCGCGAGCAGCACCTCCTCGTCGGCCAGGCCCTGGGAGCCGAACGCGCCGATCAGGCCGAGGACGTTGTTGACGCCGAGGTAGTAGGCGAAGCGCTCGTCGGCGATCTCGTCGCTGACGAACGTGTCGGAGGCCTCGCCGATGCCCGGCAGCCGCCGCTGGAGCGCGTCGCGGCGCGAGGCGCGGAAGTAGTACCCCTGGTTGTCGCGGAACCGGCCGCCCACCGGCCAGCCGTCGGTGTCCAGCAGCACGATGGTGTTCTGCTGGTGGGCCTCCAGCGCGATACCGGCCCGCGCGTCCAGCCACAGGAGCGGCCGGACGACCGCGCGCAGGTACCGCAGCAGCCACTCGGCCGCGACGGCCCGGGCCGGGCACCCGGTGCGGGCGGCGAGCCCGGCGACGACGAGGGCCAGCCGGGACCGCAGCTCCCGCTCGGGGCGGCCGGGCCAGGGCCGGGGCGCGGTGAGCGCCGCCAGGCACAGCGCGTCGTCGTCCGCCCCGAACGGGCTCTCCCGCAGGATCACGTCCAGGCCCGGCACGGGCCGTCCCCCGGGGTCGTCGACGGCGAGCCAGGCCGGGTCGCGCACGATCGTGAAGCCGGGACCGGCCGGGAAGGCCGCGCGCCACTCGGCCGCGAGTCCGCCCGCCAGCAGGCGGTGCACCTCGACGCCACGGTGCAGCTCCTTGCGGAGGTTCTCCCGGCGGGAGTTGGTGATGCGCAGCCCGAGCGAGAGCTTGAGCATGGCCGGGGCGCCGGGCCGGTGCACGGTGCGGACCGAGGAGGTGGGATGCCAGGGGTCGCCGTGCTCGCCCAGGTCGTGCAGCAGCCCGGCGTCCAGCAACGCGGCGACGGCCGGACGCCGCACCGCGTCGCGGGCCTGCCAGGGATGCAGGGGAAGCGGCACGGTCCCGGCGGGCAGCGCGAGCCCGCCGCCCGCGAGCCGCGCGGCCAGCGCCTCGGCGGGCACCGTCCGGCCGTCCTCCGTCCACGCCGAGTCGGCGGCCAGCACCGAGCGGTCCACGGCCAGCCAGTGCAGCCGGAACGAGCCGCGCAGCTCGGGCGAGCAGCGGCGGGCCTCCTCGCCGGTGAGGCCCTCCCGGCTCTTGGGCGTCGGGTGGAGGGGGTGACCGAAGAGCAGGGACTGCTCGGCGTCGAGGAACGGATGGCCGTGGGCCGCCCGGCCCGGCCGGGCCCGGCGGGCGGCCAGGAACGCGGCGGTGCGCCGGGCGGAGTCCGCGACCCGGCCCACCAGGGCGGCGGCCTCCCCGGCCCGCTCCGCGCCGCCCTCCCGGGCCAGCAGCGCGGCCAGGGTGACCGCGTCCACGGGCGCGGCCCCGGCCGGCGCCCCGGCGAGCCTGGCCGGGCCGAACCGGTGCCAGCCCGTGGCGGACCAGTGCCGCACGGACACCCGCAGCTCCGCGCCGGAGGCGGGCAGTGCCAGGCGCAGCTCCCGGCCGGCGGGCCGGGCGACGCCCGTCTCACGCACCCAGCAGCGCAGCAGACACTCCACGGAGGCGGCGTCGGCGGCCCGGCCGGGGTCGGCGTGCTCCAGGGGGTCCACGGTGTCCGCTCCCTCCCCGGCGCCCGCGTCCGCGCCGCCGCTCTCCGCGCCGCCGCCGGTCTCCGCGCCGTCGTGGCCCGCGCGCCGCTGGCGGGGCACCGCGGGGTCGAGCAGCCGGGCGAGCCGGCCCAGGACCGGCTGTCGCTCGCGGGAGGCACCCGGTTCTGGCTGAGGACGTGCGTTCATCCGTGTGCGGCGCGCGGGTCCGGCGCGAGCCGACCGGACCGGTGGCGCCTCCTCCTTTGTCACTGTCTGCCGAGGTCAGGGGCGATCCCCCATCCGTGGTAACGAGAACGGGCGCCGGGGATCACGGGCTTGTGGCAAGATCCTTCGACACCCCCGAGCGGCCGGAACGGAACCGCAGACCCGGCTGCCGCCGTCCAGAGCGACAACGGCATAGTTGGGGGGCCACTCCGACTACGGCGGAGTGCATGTCAAGCACCGCATCCAGGAAGCACATCAGGGGGAGAACACCCATGTCATCGATACGCAGGCAGCGGCCTCGGCGCCGCGCCGCCCTCGCGGCCACGGCGATGGCCGCCTGTCTCGCGCTGACCGCCACCGCCTGCAACGGTGACGGCGACTCGGAGGCCGAGGCGCGGCCGACCGAGGAGGCGACCGCGGGAGAGGATCAGCTCCAGGACCTGATCGACAACCTCCCGTTCGAGTTCGACGTGGAAGCCTGGATGGACGGGGCCTGGGCGGACTGGGACGAGGAGACCTGGCTCCGCGAGATCGGTGACTTCGTCAACCCGATCATCGACGGCCTGTGGGATCAGGAGCGCATGGGGGAGGCCGAGGACCCGGACCAGTCGATCGACGACGGCCAGATCGAGGAGGACGAGAACGCCCCCGAGGCGGACGACCCGATGGCCGACCGGGGCATCACCGACCCCGAGCCGGTGGCCGTCGAGGCGGAGCCGGTGGCGACGCCCTACACCGAGAACGGCGCCCCGATCGGCAAGGTCTTCTTCGACAGCCCCGAGGGCCCGATGGTGTGCTCCGGCACGGTCATCAAGGACCCGAACGCCCCCGGCCGCTCGAACCTGGTCGCCACGGCGGGCCACTGCGTGCACGCGGGCTCCGGCGGCGGCTGGTACCGCAACCTCAGCTTCGTCCCGGCCTACAACAACAACGGCCTGAGCGCCGAGGAGGTCAACTCCGCGGCCTACGAGGACGTGGCGCCCTACGGCGTCTGGTGGGCGAACTACGTGTCGACCACCCAGTACTGGATCGACAACGGCACCGCCATGGGCGGTGACGGCGCGCACGGCGACTTCGCGGTCATGTCGGTCGAGCCGGAGGACGGCAGCGGCCTGTCCCTGGAGGAGACCGTCGGCGCCGCCCTCGACGTCAACTTCGACGCCCCCGCGGTCTCCGGCCTCGGCCCGGTGACGCTGTACGGCTTCCCGGCCGCCGACCCCTACGACGGCGCCCTGATGTACAGCTGCGTCGACAACCCCGGCCGTCTGTCGCTCGACGCGACGATGCCCGTCATGTACTGGGCCGGCTGCACCATGACCGGCGGCGCCTCGGGCGGCCCCTGGCTGCGCACCAACGAGGCGAACGAGCCCGAGCTGATCTCGGTCAACTCGATCGGCCCGCTGGAGAGCACCTGGCTGGCCGGCCCCCGGCTCGACGAGGAGGCCCAGGGCGTCCTGGACTACGTGAGCTCCGAGGTCAACGGCGGCTGACCCGGCCCGCGGCCCGGTACGTGCGAGGGGCCCGGCGCCCACCATCAGGTGGGTGCCGGGCCCCTCGGCTTCGTCCGACGCGTCTGCCGGGACCGGGCTCAGGCCCGGGCCGTGGCGAGCGGGCTGCGGGTCGTGTCGCTGCCGGGCACCGGCTCGGAGGGGTCGTCCCCGAGCCGCACGATGCGGTTGGCCGAGTCCACGTGCACCACGGTGGGCTTCAGGGTGCGGGCCTCGGTGTCGTCCACCTGCGCGTAGCTGATCAGGATGACCAGGTCACCCGGGTTGACGAGGTGGGCGGCGGCGCCGTTGATCCCGATGACACCGGAGCCGCGTGCGCCCTCGATGACGTAGGTCTCCAGACGGCTGCCGTTGGTGATGTCGACGATGTGGACCAGCTCGCCCGGCAGCAGGTCCGCGGCCTCCATCAGGTCCGCGTCCACGGTGACCGAGCCGACGTAGTGGAGGTCGGCCTCGGTCACCGTGGCACGGTGGATCTTCGACTTGAACATGGTGCGCAACACGATGCAGCTCTCCCGGCTCATTCGTAGGTCGCGTTCCGGCTGGGATACGCGCCGTCCGCACCATGCTAACCGCGTACCTACCCGGTGGTACCCGCCGGGACGTACGGCTCCAGGAGCGCCGCCAGCTCGGCGTGGACCCGGGCCCTCAGCCGCGTGCCCTCGCCGGTGTGCTCCTCGGCCAGCACCTCGCCCTCGGCGTGCACCCGGGAGACCAGCGCCCCACGGGTGTACGGCACCAGGGCCTCCAGCTCGACCTCGGGGCGCGGCAGCTCGGCGTCGATCCAGTCGAGCAGCTCCGGGATGCCCTGCCCGCTGTGCGCCGAGATGGCGATCGACCGCTTCTCGGCGCGCAGCAGCCGCTGGAGGGTGAGCTCGTCGGCGGCGTCCGCCTTGTTGATCACCACGATCTCCGGGATGTCCTTCGCGCCGACCTCGTTGATCACCTCGCGGACGGCCGCGAGCTGCTCCTCGGGCGCCGGGTGCGAGCCGTCCACCACGTGCAGGATCAGGTCCGCGTCGCCGACCTCCTCCATCGTGGAGCGGAACGCCTCGACCAGGTGGTGCGGCAGGTGGCGCACGAAGCCCACGGTGTCGGCCAGGGTGTACACCCGGCCGCTGGGGGTCGTGGAACGGCGCACCGTCGGGTCGAGGGTGGCGAACAGCGCGTTCTCCACCAGCACGCCCGCGCCGGTGAGCTGGTTCAGCAGCGAGGACTTCCCGGCGTTGGTGTAGCCGGCGATGGCGACGGAGGGCACCTTGTTGCGCTGCCGCTCCTGCCGCTTCAGATCGCGGCCGGTCTTCATCTCCGCGATCTCCCGGCGCATCTTCGCCATCTTCTCGCGGATCCGCCGCCGGTCGGTCTCGATCTTGGTCTCACCGGGGCCGCGGGTCGCCATGCCGCCGCCACCGCTGGAGCCGCCGCCGCCCATCTGCCGGGACAGCGACTGACCCCAGCCGCGCAGCCGGGGCAGCATGTACTGCATCTGCGCCAGCGCGACCTGCGCCTTGCCCTCGCGGGACTTGGCGTGCTGGGCGAAGATGTCGAGGATCAGGGCGGTCCGGTCGACCACCTTCACCTTGACGACGTCCTCGAGGTGGATGAGCTGGCCGGGGCTGAGCTCACCGTCGCACACGACGGTGTCGGCGCCGGTCTCCAGCACGATGTCGCGCAGCTCCTGGGCCTTGCCGGAGCCGATGTACGTGGCCGGGTCGGCCTTGTCGCGGCGCTGGATCACGCCGTCGAGCACCAGGGCGCCCGCGGTCTCCGCGAGGGCGGCGAGCTCCGCCAGGGAGTTCTCCGCGTCCTGGGCGGTACCGGAGGTCCAGACGCCGACCAGCACGACGCGCTCCAGGCGCAGCTGGCGGTACTCGACCTCGGTGACGTCCTCCAGCTCGGTGGAGAGTCCCACGACACGGCGGAGCGCGGCGCGCTCGTCGCGGTCGAACTGCTCACCGTCCCGCTCCTCGTCGAAGGTGCTCCGGGCGACGTCCTCATCCATCAGGGCGTCGGCCCGGCGGCCCGCAGCACGGCGCTGGTTGGTGTCCTGTGGAAGGGAAGAGAAGGTCAATGCGGTCCTTAGGTCGGTGGAGGGGACTGCTTCTCGCGTCAACGCCCGGGCGATCCGGAACATTCCGCCGCCCCCGGAAGCAGATTTCCATAGTGGCACGCCCTCTTCCGCCCGTCACCCGGATAAGCGAGCGTGCCGCGACCCGTCTCAGGGCTGCAGACGGGCCGCCCGCGTGACGTCGTACACGCCGGGTACCCGGCGCATCGCCTTCATCAACCTCGGCAGCCCCGAGGCGTCGGGCAGCCGCAGCGTGTACGTGTGCCGCACCCGGTGCTCGCGGGGCGGCTCCACCTCGGCGTGCAGCACGGCGGCCCCGTGCGCGGCGAGGGCCTCGGTGAGGTCCGCCAGCAGCTCGGGCCGGCCGAGGGCCTCGGCGTGCAGCGTGACCCGGCAGCCGACCGAGCCGGAGCGCCAGCTCACGCGCAGCGGACGGCGGCCGGCGGCGGTCATGTCGGCGGCGGCCGGACAGTCCTTCCGGTGCACGGTGACCGCGCCGCCGCGGACGGCGAAGCCGGACACGGTGTCCGGCGGCACGGGCGTGCAGCAGCGGGCCAGCCGCACGGGCGCGCCGGGGGCGCCCGCGACGACGGCGGCGGACTCGCCGGTCGGCACGGCGGGCGGCGGCGGCTCGTCGGCACGGGCCGGCGCGGCGGCGGTGAGCGCGGCGGACGGCGCGGCGGCGGTGGCGGGCTCGTCGGCCGGGGCCTGGACGCTGTCGAGCCAGCGCCGGATCGGGATGCGGGCGGCCGGCGTCGTGGCGTAGTCGAGCCACTCCGGGGAGGGACCCCAACTGCCGTCGGCGGCGAGCAGGAGCTGCACGGTGTCGCCGTCGTGCAGCACGGTGCGCAGGGTGGCCAGCCGGCCGTTGACGCGGACGCCGATGCAGGCGTGCGCGTCCTGGCCGTGCCGGGCGTAGGCCGCGTCCACGCACGTGGCGCCGACCGGGAGCTGCAGCGGGCCGTCCTCGGCGGCGTCGACGAAGACCGTGATCTCGCGGTCCCGGGCGAGCTCGTCGCGCAGCGCGCTCCAGAACGTGTCGGGGTCGGGGGCCTGCCGCTGCCAGTCCAGCAGCCGGGACAGCCAGCCCGGGCGGGTCGGATCGCCGCGCTCGGCCTCGTCGCCGGCCGGCTCGCCCTCGCCGGAGCGGTGCGGGTCGCCGAGCGCGATGACCCCGGCCTCCGCGACGCGGTGCATGGTGTGGGTGCGGACCAGGACCTCGGCGACCTGCCCGGCGTCGACGGCGAGCGCGGTGTGCAGCGACTGGTAGAGGTTGAACTTGGGCGCCGCGATGAAGTCCTTGAACTCCGAGACGACCGGGGTGAAACAGGTGTGCAGCTCACCGAGGACGGCGTAACAGTCGGCGTTCTCCCCGACCAGGATCAGCAGGCGGCCGTAGTCGTACGGGCCGAGCTCGCCGCGTTTCAACCGGACACGGTGCACGGACAGCACATGCCGGGGCCGGATGACGACCTCGGCGGCGATCCCGGCCTCGCGCAGCACGCCGCGCACGGACTCCGCGACGCCCGCGAGCGGATCGGGCCGCTCGGCGTGCCGGCGGATCAGCTCCTGGGCGGTGGCGTGCTCCTCGGGCTGGAGGATGGCGAAGACCAGGTCCTCCAGCTCGGTCTTCACGGTCTGCACGCCCAGCCGCTCGGCCAGCGGGATGAGGACGTCCCCGGTGACGCGCGCGATCCGCGCCTGCTTCTCCGGGCGCATCACGCCCAGGGTGCGCATGTTGTGCAGCCGGTCGGCCAGCTTGATCGACATCACCCGGACGTCGCTGCCGGTGGCGACGAGCATCTTGCGGAACGTCTCGGACTCGGCGGCGGCGCCGTAGTCGACCTTCTCCAGCTTGGTGACGCCGTCCACCAGGTGGCCGACCTCGTCCCCGAACTCGGCGCGGACCTGATCGAGGGTCACGTCGGTGTCCTCGACCGTGTCGTGCAGCAGGGAGGCCGTCAGCGTGGTGGTCTCCGCGCCGAGTTCGGCCAGGATCAGGGTGACCGCCAGCGGGTGCGTGATGTACGGCTCGCCGCTCTTGCGGAACTGTCCGCGGTGCGCGGATTCGGCCAGCAGGTAGGCCCGGCGCAGGAGTCCGAGGTCGGCGCGCGGATGGTGGCGGCGGTGCGCCTGGGCCAGATGTTCGATCGCGTCGGGCAGTCTGCCCCGCAGGGCGGTCCGCAGGACGGCGGCCCGCCCGAGCTGACGCAGCCTCAGCACGTCCCTGCGGCCACCGCGGCGGGGGCCTGCCGTGCCGCTCGGTGTGGTCGCCTCTGCGCTCATGGGGTGCGCACCTCCCGCGGTGTCCGTGACCGGACCGCATCCCCGTTGATCCCGCAGCGGCGCCGGTGCTTGATGCTACCGAGCCCATCACGCCCCGCTGACCGGTGGCTGCCCCGATCGCCTGGGATCACCCATTCCAGTGACTTATGTTCTGGGAAACGTGGCCGAAACCGACTGGCACTGCGGCCGGTATCGGCGGGGTCACCCGCCTGTGGCAGGGGGGTCAGGAGTGATCGGCGGGAGCGGCGAGCCACGCCGGGTCGATCGTCCCCTCGGCCACGATGACCGCCGGGCCCGTCATGGTGACCTCACCGCCGGGGTGCTCGGTGATCACCAGCCGGCCGCCCGGCACGTCCACGGTGTACGTGACGGCGGGGCCGTCCGCCACCGGGTCGAGGCCGTCGCGGCGGGCGGCGGCGACCATCACGGCGCAGGCGCCGGTGCCGCAGGAGCGGGTCTCGCCCGAGCCGCGCTCGTGCACCCGGAGCGCGACGTGGCGCGGCCCGCGGTCCACGACGAACTCCACGTTGGTGCCGCGCGGATAGGCGTCGGCCGGATGGACGGCCGGCGCGTCGAGGAGCGGCCCGGCCTCCGCCAGGTCCGCGACGAACGCGACCGCGTGCGGATTCCCCATGTCGACATGGCGCGCGGGCCACGAGCGGTCGCCCACGGTGACAGTGACGGAGGGGTCCGGCCCGGCGGGCAGCCGGGCGGCGCCCATGGCGACGGTGATGCCGCCGTCCCGCTCGAAGCGGACCCGGCGCACCCCGGCCCGGGTGGCGACGGCCAGGTCGCCCCCCTTGGCGAGCCCGGCGCGCCGCAGGTAGCGCGCGAAGACCCGCACGCCGTTGCCGCACATCTCGGCGATGCTGCCGTCCGCGTTCCGGTAGTCCATGAACCACTCGGCCTCACCGGCCAGCGCCCTGGTCGCGGGGTCGGAGGCGGACCGCACGACCCGCAGCAGCCCGTCGCCCCCGAGGCCGGCGCGGCGGTCGCACAGCCGCGCCACCGTCGCGGCGGAGAGCGCGAGGCGGCCGTCGTAGTCGGGGATGATCAGGAAGTCGTTCTCCGTGCCGTGTCCCTTGAGGAACGGCACGGGCTGCTGTGCGGTGCTCACCCGCCGATGGTAACGGATCGTGACGACACTCAGCGCAGGGCGGCCACGCGCAGGACCGCGAGGACGGCGAGCAGCAGCACGCCGACGCCGTAGAGGGCCAGCAGCCGCCAGTCCGGGCGGCGGCCGGAGCCGCGCGGCGGGAGGCCGGGCCAGGTGTAGCCGACGCGGCGGGCGGCCATCATGCCCCAGCCCGCGGCGCTGCACCCGATGAGGAGGCCGAGCATGGCGACGACGGCACCCGCCTCGTCGAAGGCGAAGGCCAGCGGGAAGGCGAACATCAGCGAGCCGACGAGGCTGAGCAGCACGATGGGCGCGAAGAGCGCCAGGCGCAGCCGCCGGGGGGGCCGCAGGTCGGCGTACGACTCGTCGCCGCGGAAGTCGTCGATGATCTCGACGGCCTCGCCCGCCTCGGCCGACTCACCCGGCGGGCCCGCCTCCGGGGGCGGCGCGTCACCGAGCGCGCCGGGCGCGCGCGGCTCGTCCGCGATACGCCGGGGCGGGACGCCTTCCGTCGTGCCGTTGCTCTCGCGAGGGCCGGCCTCCATCGCCACGCGCCCTCCCTACTCAACGGTTTCACGGTCGCAGCATTGCTCGATGATGGCACGCGATCCGGCCGCTCCCGGGTGCCTGAGGCGTCCCGATGCCATCACGTGATCAGGATGTGACCGCCCGTTCGAGCAGGTCCCACGCCCGTTGTTCAAGCTGTGCGGACGCCTCGCGCGCCCCGTTCAGCCAGCGCACGCGCGGGTCGCGCCGGAACCAGCTCTCTTGCCGGCGGGCGAAGCGCCGCGTGGCGCGGACGGTCTCCTCGCGCGCCTCGCCCAGCGTGCACGCGCCGGCCAGCGCGGCGAGGACCTGCTGGTAGCCGAGCGCCCGGGAGGCGGTGAGCCCCTCGCGCAGGCCGACCCGCTCCAGGGCGCGGACCTCGTCCACGAGGCCGGCGGCCCACATCCGGTCCACCCGGGCGGCGATCCTGGCGTCGAGTTCGGCGCGGTCCACGCCGACGCCGATCTGGAGGGTGCGGTAGACGGCGCGCTCCTCGGCGGGCCCGGGCAGGTTGGCGGTGAACGGGCGGCCGGTGATCTCGATGACCTCCAGGGCGCGGACGATCCGCCTGCCGTTGCTGGGCAGGATGGCCTCGGCGGCCGGCGGGTCGGCGGCGGCGAGGCGGGCGTGCAGGGCGCCGCTGCCGTGGCGGGCGAGGTCGGCCTCCAGCCGGGCCCTGACCTCCGGGTCGGTGCCGGGGAAGTCGAGCCGGTCGACGGCGGCGCGCACATAGAGACCGGAGCCGCCGACCAGGACGGGGACGCGTCCGGCCGCGAGCAGCCGGTCGACGCGGTCGCGGGCGAGCCGCTGGTACGCGGCGACGCTGGCGGTCTCGGTCACGTCCCAGATGTCGAGCAGGTGGTGCGGGACGCCCTGCCGCTCGGCCGGGGTCAGCTTGGCCGTGCCGATGTCCATGCCCCGGTAGAGCTGCATGGAGTCGGCGTTGACGACCTCGCCGCCCAGCCGCCTGGCGAGCACGACCCCGAGGTCGGACTTCCCGGCCGCGGTCGGTCCCACCACGGCGACGACCTGCGGGGCAGAGGCGGCGCTGTTCACGGGGGCAGTCTTCCAGACCGGCCGGATCACCCTCGAACGAGCGACGTGACGCGGGACCGTGCGGGTCGTTTCTCGTTCGGAGCTTCCGCCCGTCGCGCACGGGTGGGACATCTCGAACATATAGGACATCGGGAGTGGTGATGGGCGTTTTTGCCTGGTTGAAGGGTCGCGGACAGGACAGGAAGCAGCCGTCCGGCACGGCGGCCGGGGAGGCGGAGGCCGCGGCGCCGGAGCAGCGGACGCCGGCCGCCGAGGCGGCCGAGGGCGACGGCGTGGGCATCCCCCAGCAGAGCGCGGCCGAGGCGGCCGGCCGCGAGGCGGGTGAGGAGGCCCGCCAGTAGGGCCGCCGGGATGAGGCCGGGATGAGGCCGGGTCAGGACCAGGACGCCACGAAGTACCCGACGCCGTACGGCGCCGCGTCGTACAGCAGGCGCCCGGTGAGCCCGGCCCCGTCGGCCGCCCCGGCCAGCACCTGCCAGGCCGAGCGCCCCGCGGCCCGCAGGTCGGCCGCCAGTCCGGCGTCGAGCGCGGCGAGCGCGGCCGTGTTGGCCTCCCCGAGCGCCCGCGCGGCGGCGGCGTCGAACCCGGCGGCGCGGTCGTCGTGGTAGCCGGGGGCCTTGGGCGAGCGGCAGGCGCTGCCGTCGCCCATCACCAGCAGGGCGAGTCGCTCCGGCCCGGCGGCCAGCTCGCGGCCGACCTCGGCGCAGCGCCCGGGTTCCAGCGGCTCGCCGACGCCGAGCCCCTCGACGGGCGCGGTGCGCCAGCCGGTGCGCTCCAGCAGCCAGGCGCCCACGGTCAGCGAGGGCGGCAGCTCCCGCTCACCCGGCTCGCCCTTCCCGAGGCCGACCTCGACATCCACGCCGAAGCCGCGCAGCGATCCCCGGGTACCGGTCGGGAAGGCGCCCCGGCCCGGCGGCTCGGCCGGGCCGACGACCAGCAGCCGGTCGGCGCGGGCGGCGGCGAGGACGGCGACGGCGTCGTAACAGGCGGCGCGGGCGTCGTCCAGCTCGGCGGAGGCGCCCCCCGCCACCTCGGGCACCAGCAGCGGCGGACACGGGCACACGGCGGCGGCGACAAGCATGGCCGCAGCCTAACGGCGCGGGCTCAGCAGACCGCGCATCCTCCGGCCGGCTCCGCCGCCGGCGCCGGGGCGCCGACCGAGGGCAGGCCGAGCATCACACCCTGCTGCCGGTCGGCCGGTGCGGCCTGCCGCCGCTCCCAGGCGTCGCCCGCCCGGGTGCGGCGGACGCCCTTGACCGGGCCCTCGGCGAGCAGGTGGTGCGGGGCGGCATAGGTGATCTCCACGGTGGCGACGTCACCGGGCCGGGGAGCGGCGCCGGCGTCGCCGGGGCGGGTGAAGTGCACCAGGCGGTTGTCGGGGGCGCGGCCGGACAGCCGCCGCGTCGCGTCGTCCTTGCGGCCCTCCCCCTCCGCGACCAGCAGGTCCACGGTGCGGCCGAGCTGCTTCTTGTTCTCCGCCCAGGAGATGTCCTCCTGGAGCGCCACCAGACGCTCGTACCGCGCCTGCACGACCTCCTTCGGCACCTGTCCCGGCATCTCGGCGGCCGGGGTGCCGGGGCGCTTGGAGTACTGGAAGGTGAACGCCTGGGCGAAGCGGGCCTCGCGCACCACGTGCAGGGTCTCCTCGAAGTCCTCCTCGGTCTCGCCGGGGAAGCCCACGATGATGTCGGTGGTGATGGCGGCGTCCGGGATGGCGGCGCGCACCTTCTCGATGATGCCGAGGTAGCGCTCCTGCCGGTAGGAGCGGCGCATCGCGCGCAGCACGCGGGAGGAGCCGGACTGGAGCGGCATGTGGAGCTGCGGCATCACGTTCGGCGTCCCGGCCATGGCCTCGATGACGTCGTCGGTGAAGTCGCGCGGGTGCGGCGAGGTGAAGCGGACCCGCTCCAGCCCCTCGACCCGGCCGCAGGCGCGCAGCAGCTTGGAGAACGCCTGGCGGTCGCCGATGTCGGAGCCGTAGGCGTTGACGTTCTGGCCGAGCAGCGTGATCTCGGTGACGCCCTCCGCGACGAGCGCCTCGACCTCGGCCAGGATGTCGCCGGGCCGGCGGTCCTTCTCCTTGCCGCGCAGCGCCGGGACGATGCAGAACGTGCAGGTGTTGTTGCAGCCGACGGAGATGGCGACCCAGGCCGCGTACGCGCTCTCGCGGCGGGTGGGCAGCGTGGAGGGGAACGCCTCCAGCGACTCCGCGATCTCGACCTGCGCCTCGCGCTCTATCCTCGCCCGCTCCAGCAGCACCGGCAGGCTGCCGACGTTGTGCGTGCCGAAGACGACGTCCACCCAGGGCGCGCGGCGCACGATCGTGTCGCGGTCCTTCTGGGCCAGGCAGCCGCCGACCGCGATCTGCATGCCGGGGCGGGCCGCCTTGCGCGGCGCCAGCTGGCCGAGGTTGCCGTAGAGCCGGTTGTCCGCGTTCTCCCGGACGGCGCAGGTGTTGAAGACGACGACGTCGGCGCTGTCCGCGCCGGGGTCGGCCGGGACGTAGCCGGCCCCTTCCAGCAGCCCGGCCATCCGCTCCGAGTCGTGGACGTTCATCTGGCAGCCAAACGTCCTGACTTGGTAGGTGCGCGCGACTTCGGGCATGCGAGAACTCGATCCCAATCGATTCCGTGAACCAGGCGGGGCCGCACAGGGCCGGTGCCCAAGTCTACGTTCCGCTGGTAGCTTGCCCGTGTGCTCTCCGTGCGTCCCCTGCGGCAGCGCCCGTGGCCGCTCCTGCTGGGCCTCGCCGTGGTCCTGATCGTGCTGGCGGCGCTGCTGTGGCGGCCCGTGGTCGGGAGCGACAGCAGCCCGGCGGGCGACGTGACCATGAGCACCGGCGTGACCAGCGGCGTGTACGCCCGGTACGGACAGCTCCTGCGCGGGCAGTTGGCGCGGGACGCGCCCGGGCTCGACCTCACGCTCGACCCGAGCGCCGGCTCGGTGCAGAACCTCCGCCGGCTGGTGTCCGGCGAGGCCGACGTCGCCATCGCGACCGCCGACTCCATCGCGACCTACCAGGCCGAGGACCCCGAGGGCGCCGCCCGGCTGCGGGCCTGTGCCCGGCTCTACGACGACTACCTCCAGCTCGTGGTCCGCGCCGACTCCCCCGTCCGCCGGGCGGCCGACCTGGCGGGCCTGCGGGTCGGCGTGGGCCAGAACGCCTCGGGCGTGCAGCTGGTGACGCGGGCGCTGCTCGCGGCGGCCGGGCTCGACATGGACACCGACATCGAGGCGGTCCGCGAGGGCATCGACGCCATGCCCACGCTGCTGGAGGCCCGCGAGCTGGACGCGTTCTTCTGGTCGGGCGGGCTGCCCACCGCGGCCGTCGAGCGGCTGTCCGACCGTATGGACATCCGGCTGGTGCCGCTGGGGGACCTGCTGCCCGGGCTGGTCGCCCAGGGTGGCGCCACCGCGCACTACCGGGCCGCCGCCATGCCGCCGGACGCCTATCCCGGCATATCCGGCACCGGGACGGTCGACACCATCGCGGTGGCCAACCTCCTGGTGACGACCGATCGCCTGGACGACGCGATCGCCGAGCAGATCACCGAGTCGGTCATCAACGGCCGCGACCACATCGGGCAGGAGGTGCACGCGGCGCAGCGGGTCGATTTGCGGACCGCGATCTACACCCAGCCGCTGCCCCTCCACCCGGGCGCCGCCGCCTACTACCGCTCCGCCAAGTCCTGACCTCCGCCACGTCCCGACCTCTGCCGAGCACGCGCCCCCCCGGCGGGGCCGTCCACGGCCCGTCGCACCGCTCCCCCACCGGCCACGACACCGAAGGGCTCGCCATGCACGACGACCGCGACCTCGTGGAGAACCGCCTCAACCGGGTGCTGGACGAGCGCCTCCGACCTGTGATCCACCGCGACCCGGTGCCGCTCGCCGTCGAGCGGTGGGACGCCCCGGGCGAGCCGGTGCCGGTCGCCGCCGGGCTGGCGGCCGACTACCGGCCGGCCGCGGCCGGCGAGCGGTGGGGACCGGCGTGGGGCACCACCTGGTTCCGGGTCACCGGCCGGGTGCCGGACGGCTGGGCCGGGCGCGCGGTGGAGGCGGTCCTCGACCTCGGCTTCGACCGGCTGATGCCCGGCTTCCAGTGCGAGGGGCTGGTCTACCGGCGCGACGGCCGGGCGGTGAAGGGCCTGCACCCGGCCAACGACTGGGTGCGCGTCGCGGACGCCGCGGCCGGCGGCGAGGAGGTCGAGCTGTACGTGGAGGCGGCGGCCAATCCCATCCTCAACGAGCAGCGGCCCAGCGCCCAGGGCGACCTGCTGACCGCGAGCGACGAGCCGCTGTACCGGGTGGCGCGGATGGACCTGGCCGTCTTCGAGCCGGCCGTGTGGGAGCTGGTCCAGGACCTGGAGGTGCTCAGCGGGCTGATGGGGCAGCTCTCCGTGGACGACGCGCTGCGCTGGACGGTGCTGCGCGCCGTCGAACGGGCGCTGGACACCCTCGACCTGGACGACGTGCCCGGCACCGCCCCGGCCGCCGCCCGGTGCCTGGCCGGGGTGCTGGCCTCGCCCGCGCACGCCTCGGCGCACCGGCTGAGCGCGGTCGGCCACGCGCACATCGACTCGGCCTGGCTGTGGCCGCTGCGCGAGACGGTGCGGAAGGTGGCGCGGACGGTGGCCAACGTGACCGCGCTGATGGACGGGCACCCGGAGTTCGTCTTCGCGATGTCGCAGGCGCAGCAGTTCGCGTGGCTGAAGGAGCACCGGCCGGAGGTGTTCGCGCGGGTGCGGGAGAAGGTGGCGGCCGGGACGTTCGTGCCGGTGGGCGGCATGTGGGTGGAGTCGGACACGAACATGGTCGGCGGCGAGGCCATGGCGCGGCAGTTCGTGTACGGCAAGCGGTTCTTCCTGGAGGAGTTCGGCATCGAGACGCGGGAGGTGTGGCTGCCGGACTCGTTCGGGTACACGGCCGCGCTGCCGCAGATCGTGAAGCTGTCGGGCTCGGAGTGGTTCCTCACGCAGAAGATCTCCTGGAGCCGGACCAACGCCTTCCCGCACCACACCTTCTGGTGGGAGGGCATCGACGGCACCCGCGTCTTCACGCACTTCCCGCCCGTCGACACGTACAACTCCGATCTGGGCGGGGCGCAGGTGGCGCACGCGGCGCGCAACTACCGGGAGAAGGGCCGGGGCACACGCTCACTGGTGCCGTTCGGCTGGGGCGACGGCGGGGGCGGGCCCACCCGCGAAATGCTGGCGCGGGCGGCGCGGCTGCGGGATCTGGAGGGGTCGCCGCGCGTGGAGATCGAGCGGCCGGCCGCGTTCTTCGAGCAGGCGCGCGCCGAGTACCCGGACGCGCCGGTGTGGGTGGGCGAGCTGTATCTGGAGCTGCACCGCGGCACGTACACCTCGCAGGCGAAGACGAAGCAGGGGAACCGGCGCGCCGAGTCGCTGCTGCGCGAGGCCGAGCTGTGGGCGGCGACGGCGGCGGTGCGCTCGCCGGACCACGCGTATCCGTACGACGCTCTGGAGCGGCTGTGGAAGACGGTGCTGCTGCACCAGTTCCACGACATCCTGCCCGGTTCCTCCATCGCCTGGGTGCACCGGGAGGCCAGGGCGACGTACGCGCGGGTGCGGACGGAGCTGCTGCGGATCGTCGCGGACGCGCAGCGGGCGCTGGCGGGCCCGGACACCGGCGCGGGCACGGTGGTGTTCAACGCGGCCCCGCATGCCAGGGGCGGGATCCCGGGCGGGGGCGCGCGCCCCCGCCCGGCCCCGGCGGCGGAGCCGGTGACGGTGGCGGCCCGGAGCGACGGGGGCTTCACGCTGGACAACGGCCTGCTGCGGGTCGGGATCGACGGCCGGGGCCTGGTGGTGTCCGCGCTCGACCTGGCCGCCGGCCGCGAGGCGATCGCGCCCGGCCGCGCGGGCAACCTGCTCCAGCTCCACCCCGACCTGCCGAACCTCTGGGACGCCTGGGACATCGACGCCTTCTACCGGCACCGCGTCACGGACCTGGTGGACGTCGCGTCGCTGGCCCTGACCGAGGAGGACGGCGGCGCGGCGGCCACGGTGGAGGTGGCCCGGTCGTTCGGCGCCTCCCGGGTGGCGCAGCGGCTGACCCTGCGCGCCGGGGCCCGCGTGCTGGAGGTGGACACCGTGATCGACTGGCACGAGCGGGAGAAGATCCTCAAGGCGGCCTTCCCGCTGGACGTGAAGGCGGACCGGTCGGCGGCGGAGACGCAGTTCGGCCACGTCTTCCGGCCCACCCACACCAACACCTCGTGGGAGGCGGAGAAGTTCGAGATCTGCGCCCACCGCTGGCTGCACGTCGGGGAGCCCGGCTGGGGGGCGGCCGTCGTCAACGACTCGACATACGGCCACGACGTCACCCGCGAGATCCGCGACGACGGCGGCCAGACCACCACGGTGCGGCTCTCGCTGCTGCGCGCTCCGCGCTACCCGGACCCGGAGACCGACCAGGGCGAGCACCGGCTGCGGTATGCCCTGGCGCCGGGCGCGACGATCGGGGACGCGGTCCGCGAGGGCCACTGGATCAACCTGCCCGAGCGCGCGGTCCCGGGCGCCGCGGCCGTCGAGCCCCTGGTCACGGTGGAGGACGACGGCGGCCGGCTGGTGGTGGCGGCCGTGAAGCTGGCGGACGACCGGAGCGGGGACGTGGTGGTCCGGCTGTACGAGGCGAGCGGCGGGCGGGCGCGCGGAAGGCTGCGGCCAGGGTTCGCGGCGGCCTCGGTGACGGAGACGGACCTGCTGGAACGGCCGCTCGCGGACGCGCCCGCGCCGGCCGTGGCGGCGGACGGCGCGGTGGAGCTGACGCTCCGGCCGCACCAGATCGTCACACTCCGCTGGGCCCGGGCCGCTGCGGGCCCGCCGTGGTGAGCGCGGGGACCTCGGGCGCGTTCCGCGGCACGGTGACGGTCACGCGCAGACCGTGCGGCTCGTTGCGGGCGTAGGAGATGTCCGCGCCGGCGGCGGCCAGCAGGGTGGCGACGATGGACAGGCCGAGCCCGGAGCCGGAGACGTTCTGGTGCCGGCCGCTGCGCCAGAAGCGGTCCCCGATGCGCTCCAGTTCGGCGTCCGACAGTCCCGGTCCGTTGTCCGCGATCGCGAGGGCGACGGTGTCGCGGCCGGCGGAGACGGTGACGCGCACTTCGCCGCCGCCCGGCGTGAACTTCAGCGCGTTGTCCACGATGGCGTCCAGCGCGCTGGAGAGCCCGATCGGGTCGGCCCAGCCGGTGACCGCGGCCGGTCCGGTCAGGCGGAGGGCCACACCGCGCCGGTCCGCGACCGGGTGCCAGGCGGCGACCCGTTCCGCGACCAGGGCCGCCACGTCGGTGATCCGCAGGTCGGCGGTGGTGTGCTCGGCGATCGCGAGGTCGAGCAGGCTGTCCAGCACCCGGGCCAGGCGTTGGCCCTCGGCGCGGACGGAGGCGACCTCCTCGTTGTCGTCGGGGAGTTCGAGGCCGAGCAGGTCGATGCGGAGCAGCAGCGCGGAGAGCGGGTTGCGCAGCTGGTGGGAGGCGTCGGCGACGAAGGCCCGCTGCCGGCGCAGGACCTCCTCCACGTTGTCGGCCATCTCGTTGAACGAACGGGCCAGCCGCCGCAGCTCCGGCGGCCCCCCGGCGGGGGCGACCCGGGCGGTGAGCCGTCCCGTGGCGATCTCGTGGGTGGCCTTGTCCAGCACCCGCACCGGGCGCAGCACCCAGCCCGCGAGCCGGAACGCCGCGCCGACCGCCAGCAGCATGGCGGCGGCCTCCCCGGCGGCGATGGCCAGCCAGCCGCGCAGGATGCGGGAGCGCAGCGGCCCGGTGGGCGAGTCGGTGAGGACGACGGCGACCACGTCGCCGTCCCTGATCACCGGGGAGGCGACGATCAGCCGCCGGTCGTCCTCCCAGGGCCACACCTGGGACGGGCCCTGGCTGCGGCGTCCGGCGAGGGCCTCGGCGAACTCCTGGCTCGCGGCGCCGCCGGGCGCCGCCCAGCCGCCCGGCGCGACGGCGACCGCGGTGGCGTCGCGCTGGAAGACGCCGGCCCTGATGCCGTACACCTCGTGGTACCGGGCCAGGTCGGCGCGGAGCGTCGTGGCCGCCTCGTCGCTGGACTCGCCGGCCGCCGGGTCGACGACGTACAGGGCGAGGGAGGCGAAGCGCGCGGTGTCGTCGATGCGGTCCACGATGACCCGCTGCTGCTCGCTGCGGGCCTGGCTGGTGGCCAGCGGCACGCCGAGCGCGAGCAGCACGCCGGCCAGCAGCACGATGAGGAGGGGGAGCAGGCGGGAGCGCATGATCGTCGGCGGGCGCCCCGGCTCAGGCGGCCGGGACGGCGAGCCGGTAGCCGACGCCGCGGACGGTCTCGACCAGTTCGGGACGGCGCAGTTTGGCGCGCAGGGAGGCGATGTGCACCTCCAGGGTGCGCCCGGTGCCCTCCCAGCTCGTCTGCCAGACGTCGCTGATGATCTGCTCGCGGCGGAAGACGACGCCGGGGCGCTGGGCGAGCAGCGCCAGCAGGTCGAACTCCTTGCGGGTGAGCGCCACCCGCCGGCCGTCGACGGAGACCTGGCGGGTGGCCAGCTCGACGGTGATGGGGCCGAGGGTCAGCACGCCGGCGGCCTCCGCGGCGCCGCCCGCGGTCTCCTCGGGTCCGGTGCGGCGGCTGACGGCGTGGATGCGGGCGAGCAGCTCGCCCGTGTCGTAGGGCTTGACGACGTAGTCGTCGGCCCCGATGTTCAGGCCGTGGATGCGGGAGCGCACGTCGGAACGGGCCGTCACCATGATCACCGGCACGGAGGCGATGCGCCGGATCCGGCCGCAGACCTCGAAGCCGTCCACGTCGGGCAGCCCGAGGTCGAGGAGCACGACCCCGAAGGAGCGGTCGTGCAGGAGGCTGATCGCCTCCTCGCCGCCGCGCGCGCGGACCACGTCGAATCCGTGCCTGCCGAGCACGGCGACCAGGGCAGCGGCGACGTGCTCGTCGTCCTCGACAAGGAGCAGTCTCATTCGCGCCCTCCCATCGTGCCGTCCTGCATCCATCCTGATGATGCCGGGTCGCGTCAAGCGGCTCCGGCGGAGCTGGACCGTTCCGTTATCCGGCGCCCACGCTGGGCAACCTCCGGTGACTGGGCGCGTTCGGCGAGCGTCTGGATCGTTATGCTCAATTTCCGCTCAGATCTGGTGACGATCTGTCGACACGCTGGCTAGGGTCCCTGCAACCGACAAGGATGGAGCAATCCACGATGAGCGATGCGCCGCTGACCAAGGACTCCGCCGCGACCGCGCCCCAGGCGGACGCCCTTGTCGTCCTGGACAGCGTGAACAAGCATTTCGGCGCCCTCCATGTGCTTCAGGACATCAACCTGACCATCAAGCGCGGCGAAGTGGTCGTCGTGATCGGCCCGTCCGGTTCCGGGAAGTCCACGCTGTGCCGGGCGATCAACCGCCTGGAGACGATCGACTCGGGGACCATCAGCATCGACGGCCACCCGCTCCCGGCGGAGGGCCGGGAGTTGGCCCGGCTGCGGGCCGACGTGGGCATGGTCTTCCAGTCCTTCAACCTGTTCGCCCACAAGACGGTGCTGCAGAACGTGATGCTCGGCCCGGTGAAGGTACGGCGGCGGAGCAAGGCCGAGGTCGAGGAGCGGGCCCGCACGCTGCTGGACCGGGTGGGCGTCGGCAACCAGGCGGACAAGTACCCGGCGCAGCTCTCCGGCGGCCAGCAGCAGCGGGTGGCGATCGCCCGCGCGCTGGCGATGGAGCCGAAGGTGATGCTGTTCGACGAGCCCACCTCGGCGCTCGACCCGGAGATGATCAACGAAGTCCTCGAAGTCATGCGGCAGCTCGCCCGCGAGGGGATGACCATGGTCGTCGTCACCCACGAGATGGGCTTCGCGCGCTCCGCCGCCAACCGCGTGGTGTTCATGGCCGACGGCCGGATCGTCGAAGAGGCCGACCCCCATCAGTTCTTCGACAACCCGCGCAGTGACCGGGCCAAGGACTTCCTGTCCAAGATCCTCCAGCACTAGCGCGGCGACACCCTCTCCACCCACCCCGTCCGACTCGTCAGCACAAGGGGAGCACCCACCATGAGACTCCGCAAGGCAAGCGCCCTGGCCGCCACCGTCCTGACCCTCTCCCTGACCGCCACGGCGTGTGGCGGTGGCGGTGACGCGGGCGGCGACGGCATCACCATCGGCATCAAGTTCGACCAGCCGGGCATGGCCCTGAAGACGCCCGACGGCACCTACGAGGGCTTCGACGTCGACGTCGCCACCTACATCGCGGGCGAACTGGGCTACGAGCCGGACCAGATCACCTGGGAGGAGGCGCCCAGCGCCGAGCGGGAGACGCTGCTCCAGCGCGGGGACGTGGACTTCATCGTCGCGACCTACTCGATCAACGAGGAGCGCAAGCAGCAGGTCGACTTCGCCGGCCCGTACTTCCTCGCCCACCAGGACCTGCTGATCCGCGAGGACGACGAGGTGCCCGACGTCGAGGCCATCAACGACCTCACCCTGTGCTCGGTCACCGGCTCCACCTCCGCGTCGAACGTGAAGGAGGACTTCGCGCCGGACGCCAACCTCCGGGAGTTCGGCACCTACTCCGAGTGTCTGACCGGCCTGGAGAACGGCGCGGTCGACGCGCTCACCACGGACGACTCCATCCTCGCCGGATACGCGGCGCAGGAGCAGAACCAGGGCAAGTTCAAGCTCGCCGGGCTGGAGCTGAGCGACGAGTTCTACGGCGTCGGACTGCCGAAGGACTCGGACCTGCGCGACCAGGTCAACGACGCCATCCGGCAGATGGTCGACGACGGCTCGTGGCAGCGGTTCGTCGACGAGAACCTCGGCCCGGCCGGCTACGAGGCCGAGCCCGCGCCGGAGATCACGGAAACCGACTGACCCCGGTGACCGGTCCGTGGCGCGCGGGACACCGCGCCGGCGCGCCACGCCCTTTCCCGCCTTCTCGACACGAGACTGAGAGATTCCGTGTTCGATTTCCTTGATCTCGATCGGTACGACCTGTTCGGGGCCTTCCTCACGACGATTGAGCTCACCGTCTACTCGGCCCTCGGCTCGCTCGTCTGGGGAACGGCCCTGGCCGCCATGCGGGTCAGCCCGGTGCCGATCATGCGCGCCTTCGCCACCGTGTACGTGCACGTCTTCCGCAACACCCCGCTGACCCTGCTGATCGTCTTCTGCTCGCTGGGCCTCAACCAGACGCTGGGCATGGAGCTGTGGACGGACGGCGAGTCGGAGCCGCTCGGCTTCCGGCTGGCGGTCCTCGGCTTCATCGTCTACACCGCCACCTTCGTCGCCGAGGCGCTGCGCTCCGGGATCAACACGGTGCCGGTCGGCCAGGCCGAGGCCGCGCGCGCCATCGGGCTCACCTTCTCCCAGGTGCTCGGGCTGATCGTGCTCCCGCAGGCGTTCCGCACCGCGGTGGCACCGCTGACGAACGTGCTGATCGCGCTCATCAAGAACACCACGGTGGCCGCGGCCATCGGCGTCGCCGAGGCGGCCCTGCTGATGCGGACGATGATCGAGAACGAGGCGGAACTGGTCCCGATCGCGGTCCTGTTCGCCGTCGGGTTCATGGTCCTGACCCTGCCCACCGGGCTGGTGCTCGGCTGGGTGGCCAAGCGCGTGGCGGTGAAGCGATGAGCAACCTGTCCGTTCTGTACGACGCGCCCGGGCCGCGCGCCAGGTTCCGCAACGGCGTCTACACGGTCCTCTTCCTCGGCACCCTCGCGCTCGCCGGCTGGTGGGCGTGGGCGAAGCTCGACGAGAAGCACCAGCTGGAGGCCGACAAGTGGGAGCCGTTCTTCACGGACTCCCGGGTGTGGTCGACCTATCTGCTGCCCGGCCTCCAGGACACGGTGACCGCCGCCGCCCTGGCCCTGGTCATCGCGCTGCCGCTGGGCGCCCTGCTCGGCATCGGGCGGCTGTCCGACCAGTGGTGGATCCGCGTCCCGTCGGGCGCGGTCGTGGAGTTCTTCCGCGCCATCCCGGTGCTGCTGCTGATGCTGTTCGCCAACGAGGCGTACGCGATGTGGAGCGACGTCGACCGCGAGGTGCGCCCGCTCTACGCGGTGGTGACCGGACTGGTGCTGTACAACGCGTCGGTGCTGGCCGAGGTGGTCCGGGCCGGCGTGCTGTCCCTGCCGCGGGGGCAGTCGGACGCGGCGCAGGCGATCGGCATGCGCAAGAGCCAGACGATGGTGCACGTGCTGCTGCCGCAGGCGGTGACCGCCATGCTCCCGGCGATCGTCAGCCAGCTGGTGGTCATCGTCAAGGACACCGCGCTCGGCGGCGTCATGCTCGGCTACAGCGAGCTGCTGAGCAACATCCGGCTCGTCGCGACCAACTACGGCAACACCATTGCCTCCTACACGATCGGCGCCGCGGTCTTCATCGCGCTCAACTTCCTCCTGACCAGCTTCGCGAGCCGGCTGGAAGGGCGGATCCGCCGGGGCAAGCGCGGCACCGGTGCGGTACTGTCGACCACCACCACCGAGGAGATGGACGTCGCCGGCGACGTGCCGGGACCGCATCGCCCCGGACAGGGTCCCGATACCGGAACGTAGGCCAATCGGCCCGAAAGGGGGCCGACTTGACGCCTGATCACGCGCTGGGTTCCATACGTGCTGTGCTGCCCGTGATCATCGCCGGCGCGGGCCCTGTCGGGCTCGCGCTGGCGCTCGCCCTCGCCGGGCGCGGCGTTCCCACCGTCGTGGTCGACGGCGCCGACGGGCCGCCCCCCTCCCGCCTCGCGCGCACCTGCGTGCTGCCGCCCGACATCGCGCACTGGGCCGGGCTGCCGGGCGTGGCCGAGGAGGCCGCAGTCTGGCGCGGCTGGCGCACCACGCTCCGGGGCAGGACGGTGCTGCGCGAGGAGTTCGCCCCGGAGAGCGCCCCGCGCCACGTGCCGCAGCACGTCCTGCACGGGATGCTGCGGGAGGCGGCGATCCGCCACGAACTGGTGCGCCTGGCCCGGGGGCACCGGCTGACCGACATCGAGCAGCGCGGCGGCGAGGTGGTGGCGCACACCGTCTCCCACACCCCGGACGGCCGGCGCGAGCAGAACCGGCAGTGGCGCGGCAGCCATCTCGTCGGCTGCGACGGCGCCCGCTCCACCGTGCGGAAGCTGCTCGGCATACCTTTCCACGGCCGCACCGGCGTGGCCCGGTACGCGGTGGCGGCGCTGCGGACCGAGCTGCCCTGGCCGGAGGAGGCCGGGCTGCACCGCGGGCTGTCCGTCGGCGAGGTCACCGTCCGGCCGCTGGCCGGGGACCGGTGGCGGCTGGACTGGCCGCTGCCCCCGGACGACGGCCTCGTCACCCCCGAATCCCTGCTCGACCGGGTGCACACCACGCTGGCCGGCTGGCACGGCGGCGAGGTCCCGGCGTACGACCTGCTGGACACCGGCGTCCACATCTGCCACCAGCGGCTGGCCAGGAGCTGGCGCTCCGGGCGGGTCTTCCTGGCCGGGGACGCGGCCCATCTGCTCGGCGCGCTCGGCACCCAGCAGGTCGCCGAGGGGCTGCGGGACGTGGACAACCTCGCCTGGAAGCTGGCCGTCGCCTGCCACGAGGGCCGCGCCGAGGCCCTGCTCGACAGCTATCAAGCCGAGCGCCGCACCGCCGTCGGCGTCCGGCTGCGCGCGGTCGACCAGGCGCTGCCGCTGGCGCGCGGCCGGGGCGGCCTGCCGGCCCGGCTCACCGGCCGGGGCCGGGGACGGCTCGCCCTGCTGACGGACGGGCACCTGGGCCGGGGCACGCTGGGCGGGCCCGCCCGCTACGCCGCCTCCCCGATCACCTGCGCGCCCAGGGACGCCCACGCCACCGACACCCCGGTGGGGGCGCCGGCCGCGAACGTGCCGGTCATCGCCCTCGACGGGTCGGAGAGCCGACTGCGGGACCGGCTGGGCGGCCCGCTGCTGCTGGTGCTCACCGCGCCCGGCGCGGGCGTGTGGGACGCCAAGCACTGGCTGTCGGCCGGTCTCATGCCCGAGCTGGCCGCCGCCGCGGGCACGCTGCCGCTGCCCGCCGAGGTGGTGGTGACCGAGGAGTACCCGGGGGCCGGGGCCCACACGCTGCTGATCGTCCGCCCCGACGGCCACCTGGCCGCCGCCCTCGCGGGCACGGATCACGCGGGGCTGCGGGACTGCGTGGAGACGCTGCGCGGCGCGACCGGCGAGCCGGACCCGCCGGGCCAGGAGAACGGCCGGGAGAGCCGGGACGACCTCCGGTCGGCCGGGCGCCGGACGACGGGCCGCTGAGTCACGGCTCCTCCGCGAGGAGGTCCGCCTCCTCCGCCGCGCCCTCCGCCTCCAGGGCCCGGCAGACCACCCGCAGGGCCAGCTCCTCGGCATAGCCCTTGCGGGCCAGCATCCCGACCAGCCGCCGCAGCCGCTTCTCCCGGGGGACGCCCCGGGTCGCCCGCAGCCTGCGCTCGACCAGCTCCCGCGCGGTCGCCTCCTCCCGCTCCGGATCGAGCTGCCCGATCGCCTCGTCGATCACGGCCGACGCCACCCCCCTGGTCCGCAGCTCGCGGGCGAGCGCCCGCCGGGCCAGGCCACGCCCGTGGTGCCGGGATTCCACCCAGGCGTCCGCGAACGCCGCGTCGTCGATGAGCCCCACCTCCTCGAAACGGTCCAGCACCGCGGTGATCACCGGCTCGGGAACGTCCCGCTCGCGCAGGGCGTCGGTCAGCTGCCTGCGCGTGCGCGGGGTCCCGGTGAGCAGACGCAGGCAGATCGCCCGCGCCCGCTCCACCGGGTCCCTCGGGGTGTTGCGCGGTGACCCCGCACCGGCCCTCGACGGGGCGGGGCCACCGCAGTCTTCGCGCGCGTCGTCGCACGCCGGGCGCTCCGGCCACTCACTGCGCCGGGTCACCGTCAGCTCTTGGCCGCCACGGGCTTGGCCGCCTTGGCCGCCTTGACCGGAGCGGTCAGCGGCGCCGCCGGGGCCACGCCCACCGCGTCCTTGCCGACCGCGTCCTTGCCGACCGCGTCCTTGGCGGGCTCGGCCGCGGGTGCCTCGGTCCTCGGCCCGATGCCCAGCTTCTCCTTGATCTTCTTCTCGATCTCGTTGGCCAGATCGGGGTTGTCCCGCAGGAAGTTCCGCGCGTTCTCCTTGCCCTGGCCGAGCTGGTCGCCCTCGTACGTGTACCAGGCCCCGGACTTCCGGATGAACCCGTGCTCGACGCCCATGTCGATCAGGCCGCCCTCGCGGCTGATGCCGACGCCGTAGAGGATGTCGAACTCGGCCTGCTTGAAGGGCGGTGCCACCTTGTTCTTGACCACCTTGACCCGCGTGCGGTTGCCCACCGCGTCGGTGCCGTCCTTCAGGGTCTCGATGCGGCGGATGTCGAGCCGCACCGACGCGTAGAACTTCAGGGCCCGGCCACCGGTCGTGGTCTCCGGCGAGCCGAACATCACGCCGACCTTCTCCCGGAGCTGGTTGATGAAGATGGCCGTGGTCTTCGACTGGTTGAGCGCTCCGGTGATCTTGCGCAGGGCCTGGCTCATCAGCCGGGCCTGGAGGCCGACATGGGAGTCGCCCATCTCGCCCTCGATCTCCGCGCGCGGCACGAGCGCGGCCACGGAGTCGATGACGATGAGGTCGAGCGCGCCGGAGCGGATGAGCATGTCCGTGATCTCCAGGGCCTGCTCGCCGTTGTCCGGCTGGGAGAGGATGAGCTGGTCCACGTCCACGCCGAGCTTCTTGGCGTACTCCGGGTCGAGCGCGTGCTCCGCGTCCACGAACGCGACCGTGCCGCCCGCCCGCTGAGCGTTCGCCACGGCGTGCAGCGTCAGCGTCGTCTTGCCCGAGGACTCGGGGCCGAACACCTCCACCACGCGTCCGCGCGGCAACCCGCCGACGCCGAGGGCCACGTCGAGAGCCGTGGAGCCGGTGGGGATGATCTCGATCGGCTCGTTCGGCCGCTCCCCCAGGCGCATCACCGCGCCCTTTCCGAACTGCCGCTCAATCTGCGCGAGAGCGGCGTCGAGCGCCTTCTCGCGGTCCGTTCCTGCCATCGGTGCCACCCGGTCCGTCTGATTCGATCGCTTCACAACCACGGACGCTAGCGCCTGCCACTGACAATCGGCCCTCGGGGACCGGGACACCGTTCCGCATCCCCATGAGAATGGCTGTTCGATTTCTGTGTCAAGCGCTTCCCCCGTCCGACGACGGGCCGGAAGAACCGCAGGTCAGCAACGTCAGCGCAGGTGCGGGGGGACATCGACCGCCGCGCACACCGCCCGCCAGACATCCTTCGCGTCCCATCCGGCGTCCAGCGCCTCGTACACGGTCCGCCCGCCCAGCTCCGCCATCACATGGTCCCGGGCGAAGGAATCCACGTACGCCGGGCCGAACCGCTCCGCCATCCGCTCCCAGAAGTCCGTCAGCCGCATGCCCCCCAGTATCGCGCCCGGGACCGGCGGTCACCCGCCGATGGCCCTGACCCCCGCCGTGACGGCCACCGCCACGGCCACCACGGCCAGGAACGGCGCCCGCAGCAGCAGCGCGACCCCCGCCGCCGCGACCCCGGCCGCCCGCGCGTCCAGGACGGGCGCGCCGCCGTCGTCCACGGTCTGCAGCGCGGTGAGGGCGGCCAGCAGGGCGACCGGCAGCAGCGCGGCGAGCCTGCGCACGGCCGGGCGCTCCAGGGCGGCGGCCGGCACCGACAGGCCCAGCAGCTTCACCAGATAGCAGCCGGCCGCGGTCACGGCGATCGCGATCCAGGTCGTCACCGCGCCGCCTCCGCGTCCCCGGGGCGGCCGGCGCGCACCACCAGCACCAGGGGCGCGGCGAGCGCGGCGACCAGCACCGGCACGCCGGCGGGCAGCAGCGGCAGGCACCCGATGGCCAGCGCCACGGCCAGCGCGGCGGTGGCCCGTTCCGTCCCGGTGCGCAGCATCGGCGCGAGCAGCCCGAGGAAGGCGGCGGGCCCGGCGGCGTCCACCCCCCAGGCGCCGGGGTCGCCCAGCGATCCCGCGCCGAGCGCGCCGAGCAGGGTGGTCAGGTTCCAGCAGAGGTAGAGCGTGAGCCCGGTGACGGCGAAGCCGAGGCGGGCCAGGCGCCGGTCCGGCTGGGCGAGCGCCACCACCGCGGTCTCGTCGATGACCCAGTGGGCGGCCAGCGGGCGCACCCGCGCGGGCAGCCGCAGCAGCGTGGACAGGCGCAGCCCGTAGAAGCAGTTGCGCACGCCGAGGAAGAAGGCGCCCGCAGCGGCGGTGACCGCGTCGCTCCCGGCCGCCAGGGCGCTGACGAGCGCGAACTGCGAGGCGCCGGTGAAGACCAAGAGGCTGAGCGCGCAGGTCTGCGGCACACTCAGGCCGCCCGACACCGCGGTCACCCCGAAGGCGAACCCGGAGAGTCCCACGGCGCATCCGACGCCGAACGCGTCGCGGACCGTGCCGTCGCGGCCCCGCCCGGCCGGCCGCGGTGGAGCGTGGTCGTCGCTTTCCGCATCGTTGTGAGTCACGCCCGAACGCTAGGCGGCCCTTGGGGACCGGTCTTGTACGTTCTTGCGCGGCCGGTGACGCGTTCCCGCTGGTAGGCGCCCGGCGCGACCCCTACCGCGCGGACGAAGTGCCGGTGCAGATGCGGCTGGTCGGTGAACCCGACCGCCACCGCCGCATCTGCCGGCCGCACCCCCGCGTCGAGCAGATCGCGGGCCCGGCGCATCCGGGCGTCGGTGAGCCAGGCGTGCGGGGGCAGGCCGTACCGGGCGCGGAAGGCCCGCAGCAGCGCGAACGGGCCCACCCCCAGGTCCGCCGCGAGCCGCTCCAGGGTGGGCGGGGCGGTCATCCGGTCCTCCAGCACCTCACGGGCGCGTTCCGCGACACGCGCGCCCGCGCCGCGTATCGAGCGCTCGGGCAGGGCGCCGCCCGCCCGCCGCAGCAGCCGCACCACGGCCAGCCGCAGCAGGGTGCCGGCGGCCAGCGTGTCGCCCTCGTCCGCCGCCCGCACCACCCGCGCGACCATCCGCACCGCCTCCGGATCGTGCAGGACCGGCACCCGGAACCCGGCCGCCCCGCGCACCGCGAACGTCTCGGCGGCGATCGCGTCCACCAGCCCCGGCTCCGGGTAGACCGCGCTGTACGTCCAGCCCTCGGGGATCCCCGCGTGCCCGGTGTGCGGCGTGTCCGGATTGACCAGCGCCAGCCCGCCGGCCCCGACCCGCTCGACGGTGCCCCGGTGGTGGAACGCCTCCACGCCTTCGGTGATCCCCGCGATCACGAACGTCCGGTGGGTGTGCCGGCTGAACGTCCGCCGCACGTACCGCGCCCGCAGCAGGTCCACGTCCGGCAGCTCCGGGTGCCGCCAGTGCCGCGCCCGCTCCCGGCACACCCGAGGCGCCCCGCACCCCGCCGACCCGTCCCCGTCACCGTCCTGCTCCGGCCGCCCCATGCCGCCCATTGTGCGTCGTTGTCGGTGGTGGGGTGCACGATGGGCTCATGGACGGACATGCGGCACTCGACGGGTTCTCCCCGGCCACGCGGGCGTGGTTCTCGCGTGCCTTCCCGGCGCCCACGGCCGCGCAGGAGGGGGCGTGGCGGGCGATCGCCGAGAAGTCGGACGTCCTGGTCGTGGCGCCGACCGGCTCGGGGAAGACCCTGGCCGCGTTCCTCGCCTCGCTGGACCGGCTGGCCGCCACCGCCCCGCCCGCCGAGGCGCACAAGCGCTGCCGGGTGCTGTACGTCTCGCCGCTGAAGGCCCTGGCCGTCGACGTCGAGCGGAATCTGCGCAGCCCGCTCACCGGCATCCGGCAGGAGGCGGTCCGCCTCGGGCTGCCCGAGCCGGAGATCAGGGTCGGCATCAGGACCGGGGACACCTCCCCGGCCGACCGCCGCTCGCTGGCCAGGCGACCGCCGGACATCCTCATCACCACCCCCGAGTCGCTGTTCCTGATGCTCACCTCGGCCGCCCGGGAGGCGCTCGGCGGCGTGGAGACGGTCATCCTCGACGAGGTGCACGCGGTGGCCGGCACCAAGCGCGGCGCCCACCTCGCGCTCTCCCTGGAGCGGCTCGACGCGCTGCTGAGCCGCCCCGCCCGCCGCATCGGGCTGTCCGCGACCGTGCGCCCGGTGGACGAGGTCGCCCGCTTCCTGTCGCCGCGCCGCAAGGCGACGATCGTCCAGCCGCCCTCGGGCAAGGAGTTCGCCCTGTCGGTCGTGGTGCCGGTCGAGGACATGGGGGAGCTGGGCGGCTCGCCCGTGCCGGACGCCCCCGACCAGGGCGGGGCGCCGTCGATCTGGCCCTCGGTGGAAGAGCGCATCGTCGACCTGGTGCAGGCCCACCGCTCCACGATCGTCTTCGCGAACTCGCGCCGGCTGGCCGAGCGCCTGTGCAACAGGATGAACGAGATCGCGCACGAGCGGGCCACCGGCGAGCCGCCGGCCGAGGAGCACGGGCCCGCCCAGCTCATGGGCGGCTCGGGCGCGGCCAGGGGCGCGGCCCCGGTGCTGGCGCGGGCGCACCACGGCTCGGTGTCCAAGGAGCAGCGGGCGCACATCGAGGAGGACTTGAAGGCCGGGCGGCTGCCCGCCGTGGTCGCCACCTCCAGCCTGGAGCTGGGCATCGACATGGGGTCGGTGGACCTGGTGGTCCAGGTCGAGTCGCCGCCCTCGGTGGCCTCCGGGCTGCAGCGGGTGGGCCGCGCCGGACATCAGGTGGGCGCCGTGTCGGCCGGAGTGATCTTCCCCAAGTACCGGGGGGATCTGGTGCAGTCGGCCGTGGTCACCGAGCGGATGCGGGCCGGGGCCATCGAGTCGCTGCGCGTCCCCGCCAATCCGCTGGACGTCCTCGCCCAGCAGATCGTGGCCATGACGGCGATGGACACCTGGGACGTGGACGAGCTGCTGGCGCTGGTCCGCGGCGCCGCGCCGTTCGCCGCGCTGCCCGAGTCGGCGTACCACGCGGTGCTCGACATGCTCGCCGGGCGCTATCCGTCCGACGCGTTCGCGGAGTTGCGGCCCCGGCTCGTCTGGGACCGGGTGGCGGGCACGGTGACGGGCCGGCCGGGCGCGCAGCGGCTGGCGGTCACCTCCGGCGGCACCATCCCGGACCGCGGCCTGTTCGGGGTCTTCCTGGCCGGCGCCGACCCGAAGAAGGGCGGCGGCCGGGTGGGCGAGCTGGACGAGGAGATGGTGTACGAGTCCCGGGTGGGCGACGTCTTCACGCTGGGCACGACGTCCTGGCGGATCGAGGACATCACCCGCGACCGGGTGCTGGTCTCCCCCGCCCCCGGTGTCCCGGCGCGGCTGCCGTTCTGGAAGGGCGACCAGCTCGGCCGCCCGCTGGAGCTGGGGCGGGCGCTGGGCGCGTTCCTCCGCGAGATCGGCGGCCTGGACCCGGCGGCGGCCCGCGCGCGGCTGGCGGCGGCGGGCCTGGACGCCTGGGCGGTGGACAACGTGCTGGCGTATCTGGACGAGCAGCGCCAGGCGTGCGGGCACATCCCGGACGACCGCACGATCGTGGTCGAGCGGTTCCGCGACGAGCTGGGCGACTGGCGGATCGTGGTGCACTCGCCGTTCGGCGCCCAGGTGCACGCGCCGTGGGCGCTGGCGCTGGGCGCGCGGCTCACCGAACGCTTCGGCATGGACGCGCAGGTGCTGCACGCGGACGACGGCATCGTGCTGCGGCTGCCCGACGCCGACCTGCTCGGCGCGGAGCCCGGCACGGACGACGCGGACGGCGGGGCCGGCTTCGCGGACGCGGCGTTCGACGACGGCCGGGCGCCGGTCGGCGCGAGTGACGTGCTGTTCGACAAGAGCGAGGTCGACCAGCTCGTCACCGATCAGGTCGGCGGCTCCGCGCTCTTCGCCGGCCGGTTCCGGGAGTGCGCCGCACGGGCCCTGCTGCTGCCCCGCCGCAGCCCGGGCCGGCGGACCCCACTGTGGCAGCAGCGGCAGCGGGCCCATCAGTTGCTGTCCGTGGCCGCCGAGTTCGGGTCGTTCCCGATCGTCCTGGAGGCCGTCCGCGAGTGCCTGCAGGACGTCTTCGACGTGCCGGGGCTGACCGAGCTGATGGCGGACATCGAGGCCCGGCGGGTCAGGCTGGTCGAGGTCACCACGCGGGAGGCCTCGCCGTTCGCCCGCTCCCTCCTCTTCGGCTATGTCGCCCAGTATCTGTACGAGGGCGACTCCCCCCTGGCCGAACGGCGCGCCGCCGCGCTGTCGTTGGACTCGCGGCTGCTGGCCGAGCTGCTCGGCCGCGCCGAGCTGCGGGAGTTGCTCGACCCGGACGTCCTCGCCGAGCTGGAGCGGGAGTTGCGGTGGCTCACCGAGGACCGCCGGGTGAAGGACGTGGAGGGCGTGGCGGACCTGCTGCGCGTCCTCGGGCCGGTCACCGACGCCGGGCTGGCCGAGCGCGGGGCGGCGCCCGCGTGGGCAGCGGAGCTGGCGGCGGCCCGGCGCGCGATCCGCGTCCGTGTCGCGGGCGAGGAGCGCTGGGCGGCGATCGAGGACGCCGGGCGGCTGCGGGACGCCCTCGGCACCGCGCTGCCCGTCGGCGTCCCCGAGGCGTTCACCGAGCCGGTCGCGGACCCCCTGGGCGATCTGCTGGCCCGGTACGCCCGCACCCACGGGCCGTTCACCTCGGCGCAGGCCGCCGCCCACTTCGGCCTCGGCACCGCCGTCGCGGACGGCGCGCTGCACCGGCTGGCCGCCGGCGGGCGGCTGGTCCAGGGCGAGTTCAGGCCGGGCGGCGTCGGCCACGAGTGGTGCGACCCCGCCGTGCTGCGGCGGCTGCGGCGACGCTCGCTGGCCGCCCTGCGCCAGGAGCTGGAGCCGGTGCCGCCCGCCGCGCTGGCCGCGTTCCTGCCCCAGTGGCAGCACGTCGGAGGCGTCGCCGGCCGCGGCGGCCTGCGCGGCGTGGACGGCCTGATGCGGGCCGTCGAGCAGCTCCAGGGCGCGCCCGCCCCGGCGTCGGCGCTGGAGCGGCTGGTGCTGCCCGCGCGAGTCTCTGGATACGCGCCGCCGATGCTGGACGAGCTGACGGCGTCCGGCGAGGTGGTCTGGGCGGGCGCCGGGGCACTTCCGGGCAAGGACGGCTGGGTCGCGCTGTATCCGGCCGACGCCGCGCCGCTGCTGTTGCCCCCGCCGCACCCGCTGGAGCTGACACCGGTGCACCGCGCCGTGCTGGCCGCGCTCTCCGGCGGGTACGGGCTGTTCTTCCGGCAGATCGCCGAGCAGGTCAGGGCCGCCGGCCACGAGGTCCCGGACGCCGGGCTCGCGCAGGCCGTGTGGGACCTGGCCTGGTCCGGCCGGCTGACCAACGACACCCTGGGACCGCTGCGCGCCCTGCTGGGCTCCGGGCGCACCGCCGGCTCCACCGCGCACCGGGCCCGGCGCACCGCCCCGCGCGGCCGGTGGGCGGGCGCCGCGGCCCGCCCCGCGCTCTCGCGGAACGGGCCGCCGACCGTGGCCGGCCGCTGGTCGCTGCTGCCGGAGCGGGAAACCGACCCCACGCTGCGCGCCCACGCCCTGGCCCGCACGCTGCTGGACCGGCACGGCGTGGTCACGCGCGGCGCCGTGGCCGCCGAGGGCGTCGAGGGCGGCTTCGCCGCGGCGTACCGGGTGCTGTCCGCCTTCGAGGAGAGCGGCCAGGCCCGGCGCGGCTATGTGGTGGAGGGGCTCGGCGCCGCGCAATTCGCGATGGACGGCGCGGTGGACAGGCTGCGGGCGATCAGCACGGCCGCGGAGCGCGGGGCCGCCGGAGCCGACCCGGTCGCGGGCGCGGCCGGTCGCCGGGCCCTGGTGCTCGCCGCGACCGACCCGGCGAACGCCTTCGGGGCGGCTCTGCCGTGGCCCGACCCCCCGACAGTGCCGGACGGCGGAGCGGGCGCCGCTCAGGGCGCGGGACACAAGCCCGGCCGTAAGGCGGGCGCGCTGGTCGTGCTGGTGGACGGGCAGCTCGCGCTCTATCTGGAGCGGGGCGGACGGACGCTCCTCGCCTGGCCCGCCGCCGACGGCTCCCCGGCGGGAGCACAGCGGCCGGACACGGCCCTGCGGGCAGCCGCCGAGGCCCTGGCACAGGCCGCCAGGGAGGGCGCGCTGGGCACGCTGACAGTGGAGCGGGTGAACGGCTCCCCGGCCCTCACCGACCCGTTCTGGGCCGGGCTGCTCGAGGCCGCCGGATTCCACGCGACACCGCGCGGTCTCCGGCTGCGGCCCTGACCAGGGACGGCGCGGAGGAGCGACGGAAAAGAGGAGGACGGCCGGGCCGCGATGCCCGCCGTCCTGGATCAGGCGGCGACGACGTCGACCGCCTCGGCCTGGGCCTTGATCGTCACGTGGTCGTCGGGACGGTGGGTGACGGACGTCACGCGCACCGGGTTCAGCATGGGGCGCTCGATGGGACGCTCCCCCAGCGTCCGCCCGGGCGGCACACCCAGGGACGGCACCGTGTCACTCGCCGCGGACTGAGCCAGCTCGGCGAGCGCCAGCTCGTCGCTGACCTCGCGCAGCAGCTCCGACATCCGCAGATCGAGTGCGTCGCAGATGGCGGCCAGCAGCTCGGAGGAAGCTTCCTTCTGCCCGCGCTCCACCTCGGAGAGGTATCCGAGGGAGACCCGGGCGGAGGAGGACACTTCACGCAGGGTGCGGCCCTGACGTTGGCGCTGCCGACGCAGCACGTCACCCAGCAGGCGACGGAGCAGGATCATCGGTGGCTCCCTCCTCGGACCGTTGGCCTCGCTTGCTTCATGCCCCACCGTACCGCCTCGGACTCCAACCGGGCGGGGAGCGATGTCTTGTTCACTCAGGGCTGCAAACATCCATCCTCTCCGTTCTGTTCCGTATCCTGCCCCGCCGCCACGGCCTCAGGGTGCGTCCTCCACTCGGGGGAGGATCAGCTCGTCGCGCAGAAGGGCCAGCACGGCCCGAACGGTGCCGGCCCGGATCGCGGCCCGGTCACCTCGCAGATTCAGCCGCTGAGCCACGACTTTCCCGGTTCCGGGCGCCGAAACCGCGATGTGCACGGTCCCGACCGGCTTGCCGTCCTGCGGCTCGGGCCCGGCGACCCCCGTCGTGGCCGCTCCCCAGTCGGCGCCCAGCAGGTCACGGACGCCCGTGGCGAGCTGCCGGGCCACCTCCGCGTCCACGGCTCCCCGCTCCTCCAGCAGGGCGCCGTCCACGCCCAGCACGTCCCGCTTGATCTCCGTGGCGTACGCGGTGACCGAGCCGCGGAACGTTTTCGAGGCGCCGGGGGCCTCCGTCAGCTCCGACGCGACCAGGCCCCCGGTCAGCGACTCGGCGACCGCCACCGTCTGCCCCCGCCCGGCGAGCAGCTCCGCGACCTGCGCCGCCAGCGTCGGCTCCTCCGGCTCACCCTTGCCGCTCATCCGTCCTTCCGTTCATCCGATCTTCCGTGCCCTCGCCCGCTCCTCGGCCAGCCCGGCCCGGCGCAGCACGACGGCCTCCCGCACGTAGTCCAGACCGGTCGCCACCGTGAGCACCACGGCCGCCGCCATCACCCACCAGCGCAGGGTGGCCAGCGGCCCGGTCAGCGACAGGATGTACATCCCCACGGCGATGCCCTGGGCGAGCGTCTTCAGCTTCCCGCCCCGGCTGGCCGCGATCACCCCGTGCCGGATCACCCAGAACCGCAGCAGGGTGATCCCCAGCTCCCGGGCCAGGATGACGACCGCCACCCACCAGGGCAGATCCCCGAGCGCCGAGAGACAGATCAGCGCCGCGCCCATGATCGCCTTGTCCGCGATGGGGTCCGCGATCTTGCCGAAGTCGGTGACGAGATTCCGGCGCCGCGCCAGCTCGCCGTCGAACAGGTCGGTGATCATGGCGATGGTGAACGCGGCCCACGCCAGGGACCGCCAGGCCGGATCCTGCCCGCCGTCCGCGAACATCAGCAGCACGAAGCCGGGCACCAGCAGCAGACGCACCATTGTGAGGATGTTCGCGATGTTCCACAGGCCGGGGGCCGCGGCCCGGGGGGCGGCCCTGCCGGCCAGCGGGCCCTTCCCGGTGGCCCGGGCCGGCATGTCCGTCATCTCCCGGCCTCTGCCGCGGGGCCGCCGCCGGCCGCGGTCCGCGCCACGGCGACCAGGTCCACGCCCCGCGCGGCGACGAACTCGACATCGACGAACTGCCCGACCCGCGGCCCGGCCGCCTGGTCCCGGCCGGGCCCGTCCGGCGACCCGACGATGACGACGTGCCCGTCGGTCTCGGGCGCCTGATGCGGCCCACGGCCCACGGCGAGCACCTCCCCCTCGGTTTCCCCGGCTTCCTCATCCGCATCGACCGATTCGATCAGTACCCGCGCGTGCTCACCCACACGCTCCTCGGCGCGCTGCGCGATCAGCTCCTCCGCGAGCCCGGAGACCCGGGCCAGCCGCTCGGCGATCAGCTCGGGGGCGTGCTTGTCGCCGTACCCGGCGGCCTCGGTGCCCTCCTCGTCCGAGTAGCCGAAGACGCCGATGGCGTCCAGGCGGGCCTCGGTGAGGAAGCGCTCCAGCTCGGCCAGGTCGGCCTCGGTCTCGCCGGGGAAGCCGACGATGAAGTTCGAGCGGACACCGGCCAGCGGCGCCTTGCCCCGGATGGTCGCGAGCAGCTCCAGGAAGCGGTCGGTGTCGCCGAAGCGCCGCATCGCGCGCAGCACGGCGGGCGCGGAGTGCTGGAAGGACAGGTCGAAGTAGGGCGCGACCTTCTCGGTGCCGGTCAGCACGTCGATCAGCCCGGGCCGCATCTCGGCGGGCTGGAGGTAGCTCACCCGGATCCGCTCCAGCCCGTCCACGGCGGCCAGCTCGGGCAGGAGGGTCTCCAGCAGCCGGATGTCGCCGAGGTCCTTGCCGTAGGAGGTGTTGTTCTCGGAGACCAGCATGATCTCCTTGACGCCCTCCCCGGCCAGCCAGCGCGCCTCCGCCAGGACGTCCGCCGGGCGCCGGGAGACGAACGAGCCGCGGAACGAGGGGATGGCGCAGAACGTGCACCGCCGGTCGCAGCCGGAGGCCAGCTTGACCGAGGCGACGGGACCCGCGCCGAGCCGCCGCCGCAGCGGGGCGCGCGGCCCCGAGGCGGGCGCCACCCCGTCGGGCAGGTCCGCGATGGTCCCGTGCCCGGGCAGCGCCACGTCCGCGCCCTGCCGGTCGGCCGGGCTGATGGGCAGCAGCTTGCGCCGGTCGCGCGGGATGTGGGGGGCGTGCACGCCCCCGGAGAGGATGGTCCGCAGCCGGGTCGAGATGTCGGCGTAGTCGTCGAAGCCGAGCACGGCGTCGGCCTCGGGCAGCGCGTCGGCCAGCTCCTTGCCGTACCGCTCGGCCATGCAGCCGACGGCGACCACGGCCCGGGTCCGCCCGCCGCCGCCCGCCCCGGCCGCGGTCTTCAGCTCGCCGGCCTCCAGCAGCGCGTCGACCGAGTCCTTCTTGGCGGCGTCCACGAATCCGCACGTGTTGACGACGGCCACCTCGGCGTCGGCGGCGTCCTCCACGAGCTCCCAGCCGTCCGCGGCCAGCCGTCCGGCCAGCTCCTCGGAGTCCACTTCATTACGGGCGCAACCAAGGGTGACCAGGGCGACGGTACGGCGTTCGGACATGACCTCAGCCTACTTCGTCCCGCGAGGCCCGCCCGCCCCGCCCGGAGCGGCCCGGGCGGCCGGGCCCGAGGTCAGCCCTCCTCGGGGTCGCCCGGGGTGTAGGTCAGCCGCTGCACCTGACCCATCTCGAAGACGTCCTCGATCTGCTTGCCGTTGACGTGGAGTTGGACGGCCCCGGCGTTGCCGAGCACCAGATCGATCTGCTCGTCGTCCGTGAACGTCTCGGAGTCGCCCTCCTCCAGCACGTCCTCGAACAGGACCCCGCCGTTGCTGTCCTTGGCCGAGATCCAGCTCGAACCGCCCTCGGCGGTCACCTTCACGGTCACCTTGTCGGCCGGCACGGCCGCGACCGCGCTCTCCGACGGCTCGGGGGACGGCTCGGCACTGGGCTGCTCGGCGTTCCCGGTGCGCTCCGGCGCGGGCTCGGTCTGGCTGCCCTCGGCGACCGACCCGGCGTCCTGGCCGCCACCGCCGCTGAAGAACGTGAACCCGACGAAGCCGATCACGGCGACGATCGCGGCCACCATGGCCGCCGTCCAGTTCGGCCGGCGCGGCTCGGGCCGGATCCGCTCGGCCTCGAAGAGCGGTCCGGAGGACAGGGGTGGCGGGGCGGTCGCCTGCTGGGCGTTGAACATCTCGATCAGCTCGTTCGCGTCCGCACCCACGGCCCGCGCAAGCGTACGAATATGTCCGCGCGCGTACACGTCGCCGCCGCAGCGCGAGAAGTCGTCCTGCTCGATGGCATGGACGATGGGGATGCGCACGCGCGTGGACGAACTGACCTCGTCCACGGTCAGCTTTGCGTCGATGCGCGCCTGCTGAAGGATTCGACCGATGGAAGGGCGGTCCTTGGCGGAGAAGTTGCCGTGGGACACGGGGGCGCCTTTCGAGCGTGAAGCCGCGTGCTGTGCTTATAAGTCTAGGGGTGCGGCCGGAGGAACGGGCAACCGGGCCGACGGCGTTTGTCCGCCAACGGGATGGCTTCCTTCGGGTGACCTACGGGTGAGTCTCCCCCCGGATCAGTGCGAGCACTCCCTCCAATTCATCCGGCTTGACCAGCACGTCCCGGGCCTTGGAGCCCTCGCTCGGCCCCACCACGCCCCGCGACTCCATCAGATCCATCAGCCGTCCGGCCTTCGCGAAGCCGACCCGGAGTTTGCGCTGGAGCATGGAGGTGGAGCCGAACTGGGTGGAGACCACCAGTTCCGCCGCCTGGCAGAGCAGGTCGAGGTCGTCCCCGATCTCCTCGTCGATCTCCTTCTTCTTCCCCGAGGAGACGGTCACGTCCTCGCGGAAGACCGGCGCCATCTGAGCCTTGCAGTGCTCGACGACCGCCGCCACCTCCTCCTCGGTGACGAAGGCGCCCTGCATGCGGACCGGCTTGTTGGCACCCATCGGAAGGAACAGACCGTCACCCTTTCCGATGAGCTTCTCGGCACCCGGCTGGTCGAGGATCACCCGGCTGTCGGCGAGGGAGGAGGTGGCGAAGGCGAGGCGGGAGGGCACGTTCGCCTTGATCAGGCCGGTGACGACGTCGACGCTCGGCCGCTGGGTGGCGAGCACCAGGTGGATGCCCGCGGCGCGCGCCAGCTGGGTGATGCGCACGATGGCGTCCTCCACGTCGCGCGGCGCCACCATCATCAGGTCGGCCAGCTCGTCCACGATCACCAGGAGGTACGGGTAAGGCGCCAGCTCGCGCTCGCTGCCCGGCGGCGGGCTGGCCTTGCCGGACCGCACCGCGGCGTTGAAGTCGTCGATGTGCCGGTACCCGTAGGCGGCCAGGTCGTCGTAGCGCAGGTCCATCTCCCGGACGACCCACTGCAGGGCCTCCGCCGCCCGCTTGGGGTTGGTGATGATGGGGGTGATGAGGTGCGGGATGCCCTCGTAGGCCGTCAGTTCCACCCGTTTGGGGTCGACCAGCACCAGCCGCACGTCCTCGGGCGTCGCCCGCATCATCACCGAGGTGATGAGGCAGTTGACGCAGCTCGACTTGCCGGAGCCGGTGGCGCCGGCCACCAGCATGTGCGGCATGCGGGCCAGGTTGGCCATCACGTAGCCGCCCTCGACGTCCTTGCCGAGGCCGACCACCAGCGGGTGGTCGTCGCCGACGGCGTCGGCCGTGCGCAGCACGTCCCCGAGGTTGACCATCTCGCGGTCGCTGTTGGGGATTTCGATCCCGACCGCGGACTTGCCCGGGATGGGGCTGATGACGCGGATGTCGGGGCTGGCCACCGCGTAGGCGATGTTCTTGGTCAGGGCGGTGATCTTCTCGACCTTCACGGCCGGGCCGAGCTCGACCTCGTACCGGGTGACCGTCGGGCCGCGCGTGAAGCCGGTGACCCGGGCGTCCACCTTGAACTCGGAGAAGACGGTGGTCAGCGACTCGACGACCGCGTCGTTCGCGGCGCTGCGGGTCCGGCCGGGGCCGCCGCGGCGCAGCAGGTCGATACCGGGCAGCGCGTAGGTGATGTCCCCGGAGAGCTGGAGCTGCTCGGCGCGCGGGGGCAGCGGATCCGCCGGCTCCGGCGCGACGTTCTTGGTCAGGTCGGGCACACTGCCGCCGGCGACGCGCCCGCGCGGCGCTCCGGGGGCGGGGTCCTCCCGCTCCGCCGGCTCCTCCGCCGGCCCGGGCCCCCCCTCGGGCAGGGGCTCGGGCGCGCGGCGCTTGGTCCCGGCGCGGCCGGTGGTCACCTGGCTGGTGAGATCCGCGACCAGCGGGGAGGGCTCGACGCCGTGCAGCAGGGCGCCGTCCAGCGCCGCCGCCGCGGCGGAGGCCACGTCCACCGGGTCCTCGCGGCGCGGCCCGGTCCGCCGCGCCGGGCGGCGGGCGGCCCGGCGGGTCTCCGGCGCGGCCCGGTCGGCGGGGTCCGGGAGCGCGAGCGGGACATACCGCTCGTCCTCGTCGTCGTCCCGGTGGCGCCGGGGCAGCAGCTCGGTCTCGTCACCCGGCCCGGCCCCGGCGAGCACGCCGAGCCGGATCGCCCCCTGGCGCAGCCGCCGCGGGATCGTGTTGACGGGGGTCGCCGTGACGACCAGCAGCCCGAAGACGGTCAGCAGCGTCAGCAGCGCGACAGCGAGCGGCTCCCCCACCAGAAGAATCAGGGGGCGCGAAGCAGCCCAGCCCAGGAGCCCGCCCGTGTCGCGCAACGCCTGCGCGCCCTCCCCGCGCCCCGGGGCGCCCGTCGCGATGTGCACGAGCCCCAGGACGCCGACCAGGAGGGCGCTCAGCCCGATGACGATGCGGCCGTTCGCCTCCGGCTGCTCCGGGTGCCGGATGAGCCGAACCGCGATGAAGCCCAGGACCAGGGGGAAGAGGAGGTCGAGACGGCCCAGGACGCCGGTGACCAGCAGGGTGACCAGCTCGCCCACCGGGCCCTTGAGGTCGGACCAGGTGCCGGCGGCGGCCACCAGCGCGAGACCGAGCAGCAGCAGGGCCAGGCCGTCCTTGCGGTGCGCGGGGTCCAGCCCCTTCGCACCGCGCCCTATGCCCCGCAGCAGGGCCCCCACCGGGTGGGCGATGCCCAGCCACAGGCCCCGGACGAGGCGGAACGCGAGGGGCGGCGGCGGCGCGGGCTTCTTCGCCGGGGCCGCGGCCTTCCTGGCCGGAGCCTTCTTCGCCGGAGCCTTCTTCGCGGGCGCTTTCCCGGCTCCCCCGCCGCGCCCGGCGCGCGCGTTCCGGGAACCCTTGCCGGACGTACCTGAGGCCATGAGGTGAGGTTACCGGTGCCGCTGAGCCCGGGCACGGATCGTGTGCCGACCCGCGGCCCTTCCGTCCGCGCCCGTCTCCCGCGCCGAAGCCGTCAGCCGGGCTGTGACTCCACGGACTTGGGCCCGACCGCGCCCGGCTGGAGCGCGTCCAGCGCCCTGCGCAGACCGGACAGCTTCCGCTCCAGATGCGCGGCCGTGGACACGGCGGGACCGCCGCCGGACTCGGCGAGCTCCTTGGTCAGGACCTCGGCCTGCTCCTCGACGGCGGCCAGCCGCGCGGACAGCTCGGGCAGCAGCCCGCCGGAACCCCGCTCCGGGTCGGCGGAGCCCTGCCCGCCCTCCAGCTCGCGGCGCAGCAGCGCGGCCTGCTCGCGCAGTTGCATGTTCTTCATGTGCAGCTCGACGAACACCGACACCTTCGCCCGCAGCACCCACGGGTCGAAGGGCTTCGAGATGTAGTCCACGGCTCCGGCGGCATAGCCCCGGAACGTGTGGTGCGGACCGTGGTTGATGGCGGTGAGGAAGATGATGGGAATGTCCCGCGTCCGCTCCCGCCGTTTGATGTGGGCGGCCGTCTCGAATCCGTCCATGCCCGGCATCTGGACGTCGAGCAGGATCACCGCGAAGTCTTCCGTGAGCAGCGCCTTGAGCGCTTCCTCCCCTGACGATGCCCGGACCAGCGTCTGATCGAGCGCCGAGAGAATCGCTTCGAGCGCCAGCAGATTCTCGGGCCGGTCATCGACCAGGAGGATCTTGGCCTTCTGCACCATGGCCCGTCCTCCTTGCCCCTGCGGCGCGGCTCGGCGCCGCCGTCGTGGACGGCATATGCACGCCGTCCGGTCCTGTGCCGGACATGTTGGCATCAACCCCGGCACCATTGCCAGCGAACCCCGGCCGTTCGCACGGCCGTGCCCGGTGACTTCCGACGGGCCCTCGCCTCATCGCGAGAAGCCGAAGACTTTCCGGCCTGACCCCCGCCACACCAGAAATCCTTCCGCCCGCTCGTCCAGCGGGCGGCAGCGCAAGGCGACCGGTGATCATCGCATCGCGCTGCGTCACGATACCACGCACTGTCCACCCCGGCGAACTACGCTGTACGCACCGGGAGAACGCCCGTGGCGCCCCCGGGGTTCCGCCGTGGGGGCGCCCGTGCCGCAGATCACTCCCGCCCGTCCTCCATCCACTGGGTCATCAGGGTCAGCAGGTGGTCGGTGTCGACGGGCTTGGTCACATAGTCCGAGGCGCCCGATTCGATGCTCTTCTCCCGGTCGCCCTTCATCGCCTTGGCGGTCAGCGCGATGATCGGCAGACCGGAGAACTGCGGCATGCGCCGGATCGCCGACGTCGTCGAATACCCGTCCATCTCGGGCATCATGATGTCCATCAGCACCAGCGCCACGTCCTCGTTGGACTCCAGCACCTCGATGCCCTCGCGCCCGTTCTCGGCGTAGAGCACGCGCAGCCCGTGCTGTTCGAGCACGCTGGTGAGGGCGAACACGTTGCGCACGTCGTCGTCGACGATCAGCACCTTCCGGCCCTTGAAGTCCCGGAACGCCCGCCGCCGCCCCGACTCGCCCTCCTCCGCGGACTGCTCGGCGGCGTGCTCCGGATGCCGGCCGCGCCCGTTCGTGTGCCCGTTGTCCATGAACCGCTCGCGGTGACGCCGCGTCAGCGACTCGGCCGCGCGCTCCGCCGCGATCGACGCCTGCCGGCCCTTCTCCTCCGGTCCCGCCGCGGCTCCGGCGGGACCGGCGGCGGCCTCCGGCTCCCCGGCCCGGGCGTCGGCGGGCTCCTCCTCGCCGCCCTCCGCGGGCGTCGGCTCGGCCCGGGTCTCCGCGCCCGTCAGCGTGCCGTTGGCGAGCTGCGTGTAGCCGGGCGGCGGCAGCTCCGTCGGCTGCAGCGGCAGGAAGAGGGTGAACGTGGAGCCACGGCCCGGCTCGCTCGCCGCGTGGATCTCCCCGCCCAGCAGCCGGGCGATCTCCCGGCTGATCGACAGGCCGAGACCGGTCCCGCCGTACTTGCGGCTGGTCGTGCCGTCCGCCTGCTTGAAGGCCTCGAAGATCACCCGCATCTTGCCCGCGGCGATCCCGATGCCCGTGTCCGAGACGGCGAACGCGACCAGCGGCGCGTCCGCGCTCTGGATCGAGCCGCTCTCCAGCATCTGCTCGCGGATGTCGTCCGGCACCTCGGCCCCGGCGGGCCCGATCACCAGCTCCACCGAGCCGGTCTCGGTGAACTTGACGGCGTTCGACAGCAGGTTGCGCAGCACCTGGAGCAGCCGCTGCTCGTCGGTGTGCAGGGTGGCGGGCAGCTCGGGCGAGACCCGCACCGAGAACTCCAGGTTCTTCTCCGCCGTCAGCGGGCGGAAGGACGCCTCGATGTAGTCCACGAGCTGCACCAGCGCGATCCGCGCCGGGCTGATCTCCATCTTCCCCGCCTCGACCTTCGACAGGTCGAGGATGTCGTTGATCAGCTGGAGCAGGTCCGTGCCCGCGCCGTGGATCGTCTCGGCGAACTCCACCTGCTTGGGTGACAGGTTGCCGTCCGCGTTGTCGGCGAGCAGCTTGGCGAGGATCAGCAGCGAGTTGAGCGGGGTGCGCAGCTCGTGCGACATGTTCGCCAGGAATTCGGACTTGTAGCGCATCGAGACCGCGAGCTGCTCCGCGCGCTCCTGGAGGCCCCGCCTGGCCTCCTCGATCTCCGAGTTCTTGACCTCGATGTTCCGGTTGGTCTGCGCGAGCAGGTCCGCCTTGTCCTTCAGCTCGGCGTTCGACTCCTGGAGCGCGAGCTGCTGCCGCTCCAGCTCCGCGGAGCGGTCCTGCAACTCGTCGGCCAGCGCCCGCGACTGCGCCAGCAGCATCTCGGTGCGGGTGTTGACGCTGATGGTGTTGACGCTCGTGGCGATCATCTCGGCCATCTGCGACAGGAAGTCCCGCTCGATCTGCGTGAACGGCTTGAACGAGGCCAGCTCCAGCACGCCGAGCACCCGCTCCTCGAACAGCACCGGAAGGATGATCACCGTGACCGGCGGGGCCTCGCCCAGCCCGGAGGAGATCTTCAGGTAGCCCTCGGGCGTCGGCCCGAACAGCAGCGTGCGGCGCTCGGCCGCCGCCGTGCCGATCAGCGACTCCCCCGGCCGGAACGACATGGTCTGCGCGCCGGCCGCGTACCCGTACGAGGCCAGCATCCGCAGCTCGTAGTCGTCGCCCTCGCCAGGCCCGGCCACCACGTCGATGTCCCCGTCCGCGGGCACCGCCAGGTAGAACGCGCCGTGCTGCGCGGTGACCGCCGGGCACAGCTCGCTCATGATCAGGCTGGCGACGTCCTTCAGATCGCGCCTGCCCTGCATCAGCGCCGAGATCCGCGCCAGGTTGCCCTTCAGCCAGTCCTGCTCCTTGTTGGCCAGGGTGGCCTCGCGCAGGTTCCTGATCATGGCGTTGACGTTCTCCTGCACGACCAGGATCTCGCCGGCGGCGTCCGTGTCGATGCGCACGTTGTGGTCGCCACGGGTCACGAACGCGGCGACGCGGGCGATGTCGCGCACCTGACGGGTGAGGTTGACCGCCATCTCGTTGACGGAGTCGGTCAGGTCCTTCCACGTGCCCGCGACACCGGGCACCCGCGCCTGGCCGCCCAACTGCCCCTCGGTGCCCACCTCCCTGGCGACCTTGGTCACCTGCTCGGCGAAGAGCGAGAGCTGGTCGACCATCGTGTTGAGGGTCTCCTTCAGCTCCTGGATCTCGCCGCGCGCGTCGATGTCGATCTTCTTGGTCAGATCGCCCTTGGCGATGGCCGTGGTGACCATGGTGATGTTGCGGACCTGCCCGGTCAGGTTCGACGCCATCGAGTTCACCGACTCGGTCAGGTCCTTCCAGGTGCCCGAGACGCCCGGCACCTTGGCCTGACCGCCCAGGCGCCCCTCGGTGCCCACCTCGCGCGCCACCCGCGTCACCTCGGCGGCGAACGACGACAGCGTGGTCACCATCCGGTTGACGGTGTCGGCGAGCTGGGCGACCTCGCCGCTCGCCTCGACCGTGACCTTGCGCGACAGATCGCCGTTGGCCACGGCCGTGGCCACCTCGGAGATGTTCCGCACCTGCGTGGTCAGGTTCCTGGCCATCAGGTTGACGTTGTCGGTCAGGTTCTTCCAGGTACCGGAGACGCCGCGCACCTCCGCCTGGCCGCCCAGCTGGCCCTCCGTGCCGACCTCACGGGCGACCCTCGTCACCTGCTCGGCGAACGAGGAGAGCTGATCGACCATGGTGTTCACCGTGGTGACGAGCTGGAGGATCTCGCCCCTGGCGTCCACCGTGATCTTCTTGGTCAGGTCGCCCTTGGCGACCGCCGTCGTGACCTCCGAGATGTTGCGGACCTGGGAGGTGAGGTTGTTGGCCATCCCGTTGACGGACTGGGTGAGGTCCTTCCACGTCCCGGAGACGCCCTCGACTTCCGCCTGACCGCCGAGCCTGCCCTCCGTGCCCACCTCACGGGCCACCCGCGTGACCTGCTCCGCGAACGACGAGAGCTGGTCCACCATCGTGTTGAGCGTTTCCTTCAGCTCCAGGAACTCGCCCCGCGCGTCCACGGTGATCTTCTGCGACAGGTCACCGCGCGCCACCGCCGTGGCCACTTGCGCGATGTTCCGCACCTGATCCGTGAGGTTGGACGCCATGCCATTGACGGAATCGGTCAGGTCCCGCCAGACACCGGCCACGTCCGAAACCTGCGCCTGGCCGCCGAGCCTGCCCTCCGTGCCCACCTCACGGGCCACCCGGGTCACCTGCTCCGCGAACGACGAGAGCTGGTCCACCATGGTGTTCACGGTGTTCTTGAGCTCCAGGATCTCGCCCCGCGCGTCGACCTCGATCTTCTGCGACAGGTCGCCGCGCGCGACCGCCGTCGTCACCTGCGCGATGTTCCGCACCTGGTCGGTCAGGTTGAACGCCATCCGGTTCACGGAGTCCGTCAGCGCCTTCCAGGTGCCGCTGACGCCGTCCACCCGGGCCTGACCGCCCAGCCGTCCCTCGATGCCGACTTCCGTGGCGACCCGCGTCACCTGGTCGGCGAAGGAGGACAGCTGGTCGACCATGCGGTTGACCGTGTTCTTCAGCTCCAGCATCTCGCCGGAGACGTCGACCGTGACCTTCTGGGACAGATCGCCGTTCGCCACCGCGGTCGTCACCTGCGCGATGTTGCGCACCTGGCCGGTCAGGTTCCGGAAGGCGGTGTTCACCGAGTCGGTCAGGTCCTTCCAGGCCCCCGCGACGCCGAGCACGGACGCCTGACCGCCCAGCGCGCCCTCGTCACCGATCTCCCGGGCGACCCGGGTGACTTCCGACTGAAAGGATGACAACTGGTCGACCGTCCTGTTGACGGTGTTCTTCAGCTCCAGCATCTCGCCGGAGACGTCCACGGTGACCTTCTGGGACAGATCGCCGTTCGCGACCGCCGTCGTCACCTGCGCGATGTCCCGCACCTGATCGGAGAGGTTGCGGAAGGCCGTGTTGACGGAGTCCGTCAGCTCCTTCCAGACACCGGCCACGCCCTGCACCCGCGCCTGCCCGCCGAGCGTGCCCTCGGTGCCGATCTCGGTGGCCGTCCTGGTGACCTCGTTGGCGAACGAGGACAGCGTCTCCGTCATCGCGTTGATCGTGTCCGCGAGCCGGGCGATCTCGCCCCGCGCGCTCACCGTGATCTTCTGCGACAGGTCGCCGTTGGCCACGGCCGTCGTGACCTGGGCGATCTCCCGGACCTGCTTCGTCAGGTTCCCGGCCATGAGATTGACCGAATCGGTCAGGTCCTTCCACACGCCGGCCACGTCCGGCACCTTCGCCTGGCCGCCCAGCACACCGTCGGTGCCCACCTCCCGGGCGACCCGGGTGACCTCCGACTGGAAGGAGGAAAGCTGGTCCACCATCGTGTTGACGGTGTTCTTCAGCTCCAGCATCTCCCCGGCCACGTGCACGGTGACCTTGCGGGACAGGTCGCCGCCCGCCACCGCCGCCGTGACCACGGAGATGTCGCGGACCTGCGCGGTCAGCCGCGCGGCCATCGTGTTGACCGAGTCCGTCAGGTCCTTCCAGGAGCCGGACATCCCCCGCACCTTGGCCTGGCCGCCCAGCTTGCCCTCGGTACCGACCTCGCTGGCGACCCGGGTCACCTCGTCGGTGAACTCGGAGAGCTGGTCGACCAGCCCGTTCACCGTCCGGCCGACCCGCAGGAACTCGCCGCGCAGCGGACGCCCGACGCCGCTCCCGCCGTCCGCCCTGAGGTCCATCCGCTGCCGCAGATCACCCTCGGAGACGGCGGCCAGCACCCGCCCGACCTCGGCCACCGGGCGCACCAGGTCCTCGACCAGCTCGTTGGCGTCGTCGATGGCCTTCGACCAGGCGCCCTCGCACAGCCCGGTCTCCATGCGCTCGGTGAGCTTGCCCTCCCGGCCCACCACGCGCCGGACGCGAGCGATCTGCCCGGTCAGGTGCAGGTTGCGGTCGGCCACCTCGTTGTACACGGCGGCGATCTCGGCCATCGGGCCGTCGCCCGCGACCGTCAGCCGCTTGCGCAGGTTCCCGTCCCGCATGGATTCCAGAGCCGAGAGCAGCCGGTTGAGCGCGGCGGCATCCACCTCAACGGTGCCGCTGCTCCGCGACCTCCTCGTTCGCGCACGCGTTCCAGCGCGCGCCGCAGCTCCGTCAGACACCACTGTGTCCCTCCCGCAGGATCGACCATTCCGCCCGGGCGTTCATCGAGCACCCCCAGTGTTTCACTCCCCACCGACCGGGCGATAACAGTTCGGCAGCATCGCATACCACTGATCTCCCGGTCAGGGGGAAATCATCCGATGCGACGCCCGCGGGGGGCGCCAACGTCAGTAACCTGGCATCCGGCTGTCCAAGGGACCCGGGCAGCGATCAGACCAACCTTTGGGGGAGTGACGTGATCACCGCGCGAGCTGCGGCCACCTTCGAGCCGGTTGGACGCTCGGTCGCCACCGCGCGGGGCTTCGTCCGGGACACCCTTCAGGGCTGGGGCCTGGCGGACCTCATCGAGGACGCCGTCGTGCTCACCAGCGAGCTGGTCACCAACGCGGTCGTGCACGCCGGAACGGCCGCCGAGGTCCGCTGCCTCCGCGACGAGCAGGGCGTCCGCATCGAGGTCGTCGACCGTCATCCCGAGCGCGAGCTGCCGATGGCCGAGGTGTCCCGGGGCCGTCTCGACCTGAACAGCGAGGGCGGGCGCGGCCTTCTGCTGTGCGCGGCGCTCGCCTCGCGCTGGGGCGTGGACTACACCGCGGCCGAGAAGTGCGTGTGGTTCCGCCTCGACCAGCAGGTGCTGCCCGTCGGCACCCGCTCCGCCGGGCCCGTGCTGCCGACCGAGGCCCTCCCGGTCAGCGAGACCCGGGCGCGGGTCGCCGTCGTCCAGGTCGACCGGACCGACGCCATCACCGTGTGGAACGACGACGCCCGGGCCCTCTTCGGCTACGCGGCGGAGCAGGTCGTCGGCAAGCCGCTCGCCGATCTCGCGGCCTGGCCGCAGACGCCCGGCACCGGCACCGGCATCGCGGAGGCGCTGGCCCTCTCCCGCTGGGAGGGCAGCTACGGCCTGCGCGACTCGGACGGCCGCACCGTCCCGGTGTACGCCTGTCATCTGCGCGTCCGCGACGCCCAGGGCGAGCCGTCGACGGTCTGCCTCATCGTCCGCGACCAGGAGCGCGCGATCCTGCAGAGTCCCTCCCGCGGCCCCGTCCACGGCAGCGCCGCCGACGCCCTGGAGCGGGCCGGCGGCGACCCGCTGGACGCGCTGATCGGCACGCCCCCGCCGGACGACCTCGACGGCCTGCTCCAGCGCACGGTCGAACGGGCCCGCGACATGCTCGACGGCGACGCGGCCTTCCTGCTGCTCGCCACCGACGACGAGACCGAGCTGGAGGTCCGCGCCACCACCGGGCTGCCCTCCGCGCGGCAGCGCTTCGCCCGCGTCCCCGTGGAGACGGGCAGCGGACGGTACGGGTCGGCGCGCATGCCCTCGGTCCACGAGGACCTGGCCACCTCCCCCGGCGCCGTGCCCCTGCTGTCGGGCACCGGCATGCACGCCGTGGTGACCGTGCCCCTGAAGGTGGAGGGCCGGCTCACGGGATCCCTGGGCGTCGCGTCGGAGACCCCCGGCCGGTACAGCAACGAGGAGGCACTGCGCCTGCAGTTCGCCGCCGACCGGATCGCGCTGGCCGTCGAGTCGGCCCGGCTGACCGAGTTGGAGCGGCTGCGGCGCGGCTCGCTCGCCTTCCTGGTCGAGGCGTCCGAGCTGCTGGCGGGAACGCTCGACCGGAACCAGACACTCGCGCTGATGGCGCAGATGACGGTACCGACCCTGGCGACGTGGTGCGCCGTCTACACCAGCCACGACCCGGGATCCGATCCCGTTCTCTCCTATGTCCTGCACGAGGACGAGGACCGCATCGACGGGATCAAGGCGTTGCTGGAGAGCCTGGACCCGCCGGACCCGGATGTCGGCCTCGGGGTCCGCCCCTGGCCGGCCCCCGCCGACGCGGCCAGCGACACCACGCTGCGCAGCTCGCTGCGGAGCCTGGAGCTCGGCCTGCCGCCGTCGTCCCGCTCCGCGACCGCCTCGGCCGTGGGTGGAGAAACGGTCGTCCTGCCGCTCGTCGCCCGGAATCGCGTCATCGGCCTGCTCGCGCTGGGCAAGCCGGCGGGCGAGCGGTTCCGCCAGGACATCCTGGAGCTGGCCGAGGACCTGTCGCGCCGGGCCGCGCTGGCCCTGGACAACGCGCGCCTCTACAGCGAACGCACGGCCATCAGCCAGTCGTTGCAGCGCAGCCTGCTGCCGCCGGAGCTGCCCGGGATCGACGGCGTGGACGTCGAGGTCATCTACCGGGCGGCTGGCGAGGGCAACGAGGTCGGCGGCGACTTCTACGACGTCTTCCCCATCCGCGAGGGCGCGTACGGCTTCGCCATCGGTGACGTCTGCGGCACGGGTCCGCTGGCGGCCGCGGTGACCGGCCTGGCCCGGCACGCGCTGCGTCTGCTGGCGCGCGAGGGCCTCGGTGGCCCGGCGGTGCTGGAGCGGCTGAACGCGGCGATCCTCGAAGAGGGCCCGCGGGCACGCTTCCTGACGCTGCTGTACGGGGAGGTGTGGCCGCAGCCGGAGGGCGGGGCCGTGCTGAAGATGGTGTGCGCCGGCCACCCGCTGCCGCTGCGCCTCACCCCGGACGGCACGGTCGCGTCGGCCGCCAGCCCGCAGCCGCTGCTCGGGGTGATGGACGATCTGGAGCTGTTCGAGGAGACCACGACGCTCAACCCGGGCGACGTCCTGCTGTGCGTCACCGACGGCGTGACCGAACGGCGCGAAGGAACACGGATGTTGGGCGACGACGGGCTGGCCGACGTGCTCAGCTCCTGCACCGGGCTGACGGCGGGCGCGGTGGCCGCGCGGGTACTGCGGGCGGTGGAGAGATTCGCCTCCGACGCCCCGTCCGACGACATGGCGATTCTGACGATGCGGATTCCCGAGTAGGGAACGGACAAAGGAAAAGGCCCCCGCCGAAAGGCGGGGGCCTTTTTGCTCGATGAGCCCCAAAACGGAATCGAACCGTTGACCTTCTCCTTACCATGGAGACGCTCTGCCGACTGAGCTATTGGGGCAGAAGTCCGGCGGTGTCCTACTCTCCCACACGGTCCCCCATGCAGTACCATCGGCGCTGGAGGGCTTAGCTTCCGGGTTCGGAATGTAACCGGGCGTTTCCCCTCCGCCATGACCACCGGAACACCCTGAGGGATGTTCCCGGCTCTCAATGGTCGAGAATTCACAGTGGACGCGAGCATCTGCGGACAAGCCCTCGGCCTATTAGTACCGGTCAACTCCACCCCTCACAAGG
>NZ_JBPQTQ010000018.1:0-57441 GCF_051386415.1 Streptomyces sp. URMC 129 | reverse complement strand
CATCGTTCGACTTGCATGTGTTAAGCACGCCGCCAGCGTTCGTCCTGAGCCAGGATCAAACTCTCCGTGAATGCTCTCGAACAAACAAAGCACACTCACCGAGAATGATTCTCGCTGAACATGATCTTGCAAATAGTCTGGCATTGACTTTTGGCACGCTGTTGAGTTCTCAAGGAACGGACGCTTCCTTCAGACCCCTCTCAGGATCCCCCGGGCGCTTCCCTTCGCTGTGTCCACTACTTTAGAGGCCATCCCCGCCGAATTCCAAATCCGGCCCCGCGAACCCCATTCCCGGCAAGCGGAAACAGACCCTCACGGGCAGAAGCTTCGTTCATAGTGGGCGCCACACTCAGGTGGCGGGAGTGCTTCCACCTCCCCCGGGTTACCCGGCGGCTCAGTGGCAGCTCGGAGAACATTACGCCTCGGGGGAGGCAGCGTCAAGTCACGCCGCGACCGGGGCCTCGTCCTCGCGGTCGGCCGCCGCCATGTCGCCCGTCTCGCCGGCTGCCGCCGCGCGGCGGCCCAGCACGAAGACGTAGACGAGGAAGGCCAGTTCGGCCAGGACGCCGATCGCGATCCGGGCCCAGGTGGGCAGGCCGGAGGGGGTCACGAAGCCCTCGATCACGCCCGAGATCAGCAGCACCACCAGCAGTCCGATGGCCATGCCGATCGCCGCGCGGCCCTCCTGGGCCAGGGCGGCGGCGCGGCGGCGCGGGCCGGGGTCGATCACCGTCCAGCCCAGGCGGAGCCCGACGCCGGCCGCGACGAAGACGGCGGTCAGCTCCAGCAGGCCGTGCGGGAGAATCAGGCCGAGGAAGACGTCCAGGCGGCCCGCCGAGGCCATCAGTCCGACGCCGGTGGCCACGTTCACCGCGTTCTGCAGGAGGACCCACAGCACGGGCAGGCCGAGCAGGGCACCGAAGGCCAGGGACATGCCCGCCACCTGCAGGTTGTTCGTCCAGACCTGCGCCGAGAACGCCGCCGCCGGGCTGCTGGAGTAGTACGTCTCGTAGGCGCCGCCGGGGCGGGTCATCTCGCGGAGGTCGTCCGGCGCGGCCATCGTCGCGCGGACCTCGGGGCTCTCCGCGATCCACCAGCCCATCACCGCCACCACCGCCGTGAAGACCAGGGCTGTGGGCACCCACCAGTGCCGCGTGCGGTAGCAGGCGGCGGGGAATCCGGCGGTGAAGAACCCGACGGCGTCGCGCCACGTCGCCCTGCGGGTGCCGACCACGACGCTGCGCGCCCGGGCGACGAGGGTGGTCAGCCGCCCGGTCAGGACCGGATCGGGGGCGGCGGAGCGCATCAGCGACAGATGGGTGGCCGTGCGCTGGTAGAGCTGGACCAGCTCGTCCGTCTCGGCGCCGGTGAGACGGCGGGAGCGGCCCAGCAGCGACTCCAGCCGGTCCCACTCCGCCCGGTGCGCGGCGACGAAGACGTCGAGATCCATAGTCAGAGCTTCTCAGATGACAGTGTCAGACTGGCCGGATGAGTCAGGTGGTGACGGGCGACGCGGTCGTCCTCGGGCTGCAGCCGGCTCGTCTGCCGAGCCGGATCATGGCCGTCGCGCTGGATCTGGTGCTCTACGTCGGCGGTTATCTGCTGCTGTCCGTTCTCCTGGTGAGCACGGTCCTGCCGCTCGGCACGGCCGCCGCGGCGGCCGTGCAGGTGGCGCTGCTGGTGCTGATCCTGGTGGGCGCGCCGGTCGCGGTGGAGACGCTGAGCCGGGGCCGTTCGCTCGGGAAGCTGGTCTTCGGGCTGCGGGTGGTGCGGCGGGACGGCGGGCCCATCCGCTTCCGGCACGCGCTGGTGCGCGGGGTGGTCGGGTTCGTCGAGACGATGATCAGCGCGGGGGCCCTTCCGGTCATCGCCTCGCTGGTCTCGGCCGAGGGGCGGCGGCTGGGGGACGTCTTCGCCGGGACGCTGGTGGTGCGGGAGCGGATTCCGGGCAGCGGCCGGGCGGCCGGGCCGGTGCCGCCGCCGCCTGCGGCGCTGGCCGGGGAGTTCGCCGCTCTCGACCTGTCCCGGGTGCCGGACGGGCTGTGGCTCGCGGTGCGGCAGTACCTGGCGCGGATGGGCCAGTTGGATCAGCAGGTGGCGTGGTCGATGGCGGTGCGGCTGGCCGAGGACGTGGTCGGGCGGGTCGGCGCGCCGGCGCCGCCGGGGATGCATCCGGCCGCGTATCTGTCCGGGGTGGTCGCGGAGCGGCAGCGGCGGGAGGCGGAGCGGACGTTCGGCGCGCCGCCGCCTGGAATGCCACCGGGGATGCCGCCCGTGCCCCCGGTCGCTGCCCAGCCCTGGCCCGGGCCCGAGCCGCGGCCTGAGCAGCACCCGGGGCCACGGCCGGAGCGGAAGCCGGAGCCGGGGCCGGAGCGGAAGACCGGGTTCATTCCGCCGTCCTGAAGTCGGTGGGCGGCGTGTCCAGTTCCTCCAGCTCGACGCCGGGGGCGGCCAGCACGACGTCGCCCGCGAGGTGCACGGTGTGGCGCTCGCCGGTCTCCATGTCGTCGACCTGGTAGGCGTCCACGGTCAGCGTGCCCTCCCCGTCCCCCGCGGCGTGCACCTCGGTGGCGGTGAGGGCCCACGTCTCGTCGCGGGCGCGGGCGGCGAGCGTTCCCGGCGCGAAGTCGACCAGCCTGACGCGGGTGCCGCGGCCGGGGGCGGTGTCGGTGAGCCGGAGCAGGCGGGCGGTGGCGACCAGGAACGCCGGGGAGGCGCCGGTGAAGGCGCGGGCGGGCGCGTTGCCCTCCTGGGCCCGCTCGCCGGTGTCCTCGGCCATCCGGACCCAGGTCACGCCGTCGAGGGCGGCGCCGCGCACCCGCCAGCCGCCGGCGCGCAGTTCGAGGCGGATCGGGCGGCCGAGCCGGTCGAGGGTCAGGTCGAGCGCCCCGGCGGGCGATCCGGCCGGGGTGAAGGTGCGGGACACGTAGCGCCAGCCGCTGGGGCCGGGCGCGCACTGGAAGCGCTCCTCGCCGAGCGGTGTCCCGTCGTGCGGGTCGTGGAGGCTGTAGCGGCCGCGGGGCATGGGGTGCGTCGACATCGGGCGCGGGGTGCCCGGCCGCGGTGCGGCGCGGTCGGGCACCCCGGGGCAGCCCTCGTGCCGGTCAGTACCGGTAGTGCTCGGACTTGTACGGGCCCTCGACCGGGACGCCGATGTAGGCGGCCTGCTCCGGGCGGAGTTCGGTCAGCCGGGCGCCGAGGGCCTCCAGGTGGAGGCGGGCGACCTTCTCGTCCAGGTGCTTCGGGATCGTGTAGACGCCCGTGGGGTATTCGCTGGTCTTCGTGAACAGCTCGATCTGCGCGATCGTCTGGTTCGCGAAGCTGTTGGACATGACGAACGACGGGTGGCCGGTCGCGTTGCCCAGGTTCAGCAGACGGCCCTCGGACAGGACGATGATGGTGTGGCCGTCCGGGAAGGTCCAGGTGTGGACCTGCGGCTTGATCTCGTCCTTGACGACGCCGGGCAGCTTCGCGAGACCGGCCATGTCGATCTCGTTGTCGAAGTGGCCGATGTTGCCGACGATGGCCTGGTGCTTCATCCGGGCCATGTCGGAGGCCAGGATGATGTCCTTGTTGCCGGTGCAGGTGATGAAGATGTCGGCGGTCTCGACGACGTCCTCCAGCCGGGCCACCTGGTAGCCGTCCATCGCGGCCTGGAGGGCGCAGATGGGGTCGATCTCGGTGACGATCACGCGCGCGCCCTGGCCGCGCAGCGACTCGGCGCAGCCCTTGCCGACGTCGCCGTAGCCGCAGACGACCGCGACCTTGCCGCCGATCAGGACGTCGGTGGCGCGGTTGATGCCGTCGATGAGGGAGTGGCGGCAGCCGTATTTGTTGTCGAACTTCGACTTGGTGACCGCGTCGTTGACGTTGATGGCCGGGAAGAGGAGCGTCCCCTCCCGGAACATCTCGTACAGGCGGTGGACGCCGGTGGTGGTCTCCTCGGTCACGCCGCGGATCTCCGAGGCGAGCTGGGTCCACTTCCGCGGCGACTCGGCCAGCGTGCGGGTCAGGAGCTGGAGGATGACGGCGTGCTCGTCGCTCTCGGCGGTCGACACGTCCGGCACCCGGCCGTCCTTCTCGTACTCGACGCCCTTGTGGACGAGGAGCGTGGCGTCGCCGCCGTCGTCGAGGATCATGTTCGGGCCGCCGGTGGGGCTGTCCGGCCAGGTCAGGGCCTGCTCGGTGCACCACCAGTACTCTTCGAGCGTCTCGCCCTTCCAGGCGAAGACGGGGACGCCGGCGGCGGCGACCGCGGCGGCGGCGTGGTCCTGGGTGGAGAAGATGTTGCAGGACGCCCACCGGACCTGGGCGCCGAGGGCGACCAGGGTCTCGATCAGCACGGCCGTCTGGACGGTCATGTGCAGTGAGCCGGTGATGCGGGCGCCGGCCAGCGGCTGCGACGCGGCGTACTCCTCGCGGATCGCCATCAGGCCGGGCATCTCGTGCTCGGCGAGGGTGATCTCCTTCCGGCCGAACTCGGCCAGCGACAGATCGGCGACCTTGAAGTCCTGAGCGGCGGATGCGCTCGTTGTCATGACGGCTGCTCCTTACAGATCAGCGATGGCGGACACGATGCGACAGCGGGCGCGCCCTCGTTCGGCGGCGCGTCCGGAGCTTCGCAGTCCGTCGGAGGGCCTTCTTTCCCCTCGGCCGGGCCGGCGCGCGGGCCGCCCGACTGCCATCAGCAGCGACGTCGACTTCGCTGCCGAATCTACACCGGGTGCCGGGGGGACGCTCAAGACGCCCGGTGCGTCCCGGCCAGGGGGGCGCGTTCCGGGGACGCGTTCCTGGGACGCTTTCCGGGGGCGGGGCACGGGGGTTACAGCGCGACGGTGGCGCGGAAGAGGGTGCCGGCGCCTTCGGCCGTGACGCGTTCCCCGGCGCGCACGTACGCCGACTCGCCGCGGCCGAGGGTCAGTTCGGCGCCGGGCGTGCGCAGGGTGACGCGGCCGTCGGTGCAGAGCAGGATCTGGGCGGCGCGGTCGGGCAGCGGGCGGGGGGCGGAGCCGGGGGCGAGGACGTGGCGGGAGAGGCGGAACTCGTCGATCGGTGTCGCGTACACCTCCTCGCCGGTGCCGTCGCCGGGCGCGGCGGCGGGACGCAGGACGCCCGGGTCGCCGGCCTCGAACCGGACCACGCGCAGCAGTTCGGGCACGTCCACGTGCTTGGGGGTGAGGCCGCAGCGCAGCACGTTGTCGGAGTTGGCCATGATCTCGACGCCCAGGCCGCGCAGGTAGGCGTGCGGGACCCCGGCGCCCAGGAACAGGGCCTCGCCGGGTTCGAGACGGACCTGGTTGAGCAGCATCGCGGCGATCACGCCGGGGTCGCCGGGGAAGTGCCGCGCCAGGTCGGCGTACACGGCGTACGGGCCGCCGAGCCGGGCCGCGGCCTCGGCGGCCTCGGCGACGGTGCGGGCCATGGCCTCGGGGTCGGCAGTGAGGACGGCGGTGAGGACTTCGCGCAGCGCGTCGCCCTCGGGGTGGGCGCGCAGGGCGTCCGCGTACGGCTTGAGCGCGCCGACGCCGAGCTCTTCGAGCACGTCGGCGGCCTCGGTGGCGGGGCGGAAGCCGCACAGCCCGTCGAACGGGGTGAGGGCGCAGATGAGTTCGGGCTTGTGGTTGGCGTCCTTGTAGTTGCGCTCCGGCGCGTCCGGCGGCACCTCGCGCTCCTCCTCGGCGGCGTGGCCGGCGCGGGCCTGGGCGCGGTCGGGGTGGACCTGGAGGGAGAGCGGGATCTCGGCGGCGAGCAGCTTGAGGAGGAACGGCAGGCGCGGCCCGAACGCGGCGACGGCGGCGGCGCCCAGTTCGCGCTCGGGGTCGGCGGCGATGACGTCGGCGAGGGAGACGGGCCCGGCGCCGCGGTCGATGCGGGACGGCGCGCCGGGGTGGGCTCCCATCCACAGCTCGGCCTGCGGTTCGCCGGTGGGCTCGGTGCCGAGCAGCTCGGGGATGGCGGTGGCCGAACCCCAGGCGTAGGTGCGGACGGTGTTGTTCAGGCGGTCCATGCGCGCGGGTGCTTTCTGCGTCGGTCGGTGCGTACGGTGCGGGTGCGGTGGGTCCGTGGCCGCGGTGCCGCGGTGGCTACACGCGGGCCCCGGTGGCGAGCGCCAGGTAGACGGCGGTGAAGTCGAGCTGGGCGATCAGCTCGCCGGCGGTCGCCAGGGGGGCGCTGTCCTCGGTTGTCGGCAGCTCGCTGAACGCGACGCCCAGGTCGAACGCCAGGTCGCGGGCGGCTTCGGCCGCGCTCGCCGTGCCGTCGCCGTTCTCCGCGTGCGGGAGCCGGCCGCGCAGCAGGAGCACCCGCGCGTTGAGCGGCGACGGCTCGTCGACGCGGTCGCGGAAGAAGTCGTCCGGGTCGGCGCCGGGGCCGAGGGTGCCGTTGAGCAGCGCGCCGTGGGCGGTCAGGGCCTCGGGGAGCGCGGCGGTGAGGGCGGGGCAGCCGGGCAGGGCGTGCAGGGTGGCCACGGCGTGCCGGGCGGCGGCGCGCGCGAGCGGGCCCTCGGTCCACAGCAGCGGCAGGGTGGCGCCGAAGTCGGCGGCCAGCGCCTTGGCGGTGTTCTCGTGGGTCCGCACGGACGGGCCGCAGCGCTCCGCGACGGCGTCCAGCCGGTCGGCGAGGGCCTGGACCGCGGAGGGGCCCGCGTCGAAGAGGCCGAGCCGGTCGCCGAGCAGCAGCAGCGGGGTGAGCAGCGCCCAGGCCGGGCCGGGGGCGGCCGGGTGAGTGGTGGCCTCCTGGTGGGGCGCGGGCGTGAACGGGAGGGTGAGGTTGCGCCGGTGCTCGGTCACCTCGGCCAGCGGGGAGCCGGCGGCGGTGACCGTGACGACGGCGCAGCCGCGCCGGTAGGCGGCCTCCAGCAGGCGTGTGAGGCCGGGTTCGGTGCCCTCGGCGGAGGTGATGAGCAGCAGGTCCAGCGGGCCGGCCCAGCGCGGCAGCGGCCAGGTCAGCGCGCCCGGGGCGGCCAGGGGGCCGGTGGGCCGCAGGCGGGCGACACGGGTGCCGTCCTCGGTGAGCGCGCCCAGCAGCCCGGCCACGAGCGGGACTTCGGGCCCGGCGCCCGCGACGAGCAGTGTGCCGGGACGGCCCTCGGGCGAGATGCGGGCGAGCCCGGACTCCTCGGTGCCGCGGGCCGCGGTGCGGACGTGGGCCCCGGCGGCGGCGACGGCGCGGAGCAGGCCGTGCGGGTCGGCGCGGAGCAGCTCGTCCGGGGTGTCGAGCATCGATTCGTCGATCATGCGCGGTCCGATCGCCGACGGGGAGCCTCAGCCGGTCCGGCGGGCCTCGTCCTCCAGCAGGACGGGAACGCCGTCCCGCACGGGGTACGCCAGCCCGCAGCCCGCGCCGGTGCACACCAGCTCCTGGTCGTCCTCGCGCAGGGCGGCGTGGCACACCGGGCAGGCGAGGATCTCCAGCAGGGCGGCTTCGACGGGCGGCATGTGGCGTCCCTCCGCGGGTGAGTGGCTTACGCCGATCACCCTACCCGGAGGGACCCCACCCCGGCATCGCGAGGCGGCCGGTGCCCGGCCGGTGCCCGGGCCCGGTGCGCGGCCGGTGCTCAGGCGCGGACGATGCCGAGCACCTCGTCGCGGATCTTGTCGACGGTGGCGGCGTCCCGGGCCTCGATGTTGAGGCGCAGCAGCGGCTCGGTGTTGGAGGGCCTGAGGTTGAACCACCAGTCGGCCGCGGTGACCGTGAGGCCGTCCAGCTCGTCGAGGGTGACGCCGGGCCGGTCGGCGAAGGCGGCCTTGACCGCCGCCGCGCGCCCGGCCTGGTCCTCGACCCGGCTGTTGATCTCGCCGGAGGCCGCGTACCGGTCGTAGGCGGCGACGAGCCGGGACAGGGAGCCGTCCTGCTCGCCGAGGGCGGCGAGGACGTGCAGGGCGGCGAGCATGCCGGTGTCGGCGTTCCAGAAGTCGCGGAAGTAGTAGTGGGCGGAGTGCTCGCCGCCGAAGATGGCGCCGGTCCGGGCCATCTCGGCCTTGATGAACGAGTGGCCGACGCGGGTGCGGACGGGGGTGCCGCCGTGCTCCTTGACGACCTCGGGGACGGACCACGAGGTGATCAGGTTGTGGATGACGGCCGAGCCGGGCGCCTTGGCCAGCTCGCGGGCGGCGACCAGGGCGGTGATGGCGGAGGGCGGGACGGGCTCGCCGCGCTCGTCGACGACGAAGCAGCGGTCGGCGTCGCCGTCGAAGGCCAGGCCGAGGTCCGCGCCGGTGGCCTTCACGCGGGCCTGGAGGTCCACGATGTTGGCCGGGTCCAGCGGGTTGGCCTCGTGGTTCGGGAACGTGCCGTCCAGCTCGAAGTACATCGCGTCGAGGGCGATGGGCAGCCCCTCGAGCACGGTGGGGACGGTGTGCCCGCCCATGCCGTTGCCGGCGTCGACCACGACCCTCAGCGGGCGGATGCCGGTGAGGTCCACGAGCGTGCGCAGGTGGGCCGCGTAGTCCTTGAGGACGTCGCGCTGGGCCAGGCGGCCGGTCGTGGCGGCGGGGGCCGGGGCGCCCTCCTCCGACCAGCGCTCGACGAGGGCGCGGATCTCGGCGAGGCCGCTGTCCTGGCCGATGGGCTTGGCGCCCGCGCGGCACATCTTGATGCCGTTGTACTGGGCGGGGTTGTGGCTGGCGGTGAACATCGCGCCCGGCAGGTCCAGGGCGCCGCTGGCGTAGTACAGCTGGTCGGTGGAGCACAGGCCGATCTCGGTGACGTCCGCGCCGCGGGCGGCGGCGCCGCGGCCGAAGGCGCGGGCGAGACCGGGGGACGACGGGCGCATGTCGTGGCCGATGACGACCGCGGAAGCGCCGGTGGTCTCCGCGAACGCGGCACCGAAGAGCTCGGCCAGCCGCTCGTCCCACTGGTCCGGGACCACGCCGCGTACATCGTAGGCCTTCACAATCTGTGACAGATCCGGCACAGCTAACCCCTTGTCTGGGAGTCGATTGATGGGCGGGTGCTGTCGGGTGCGCGCGTCCTCAATGTACCGGGCAGCTTTATTGCTCCGGCGAGCGGAGGACCCGTAGGTGGGCCCGGCGGGCGACCTCCATGGGGTCGGCGCCCTCGGGCGGGCCCTCGGCTCTGGCCGTGCGGCCGGCCGGGGTGCGGGCCGCCTCGCGGACCGCGTCGGCCAGCGCCTCCAGGTCGTCGGCGCTGGGCCGGACCTGGCCGGGGTCGACGGCGAGCCGGACGACGTCCCAGCCGCGGGGGGCGGTCAGCCGCTCCGAGTGCTCGGCGCACAGGTCGTAGCAGTGCGGCTCGGCGTAGGTGGCGAGCGGGCCGAGGACGGCCGTGGAGTCCGCGTAGACATAGGTGAGCGTCGCCACGGCGGGGCGGGCGCACGCGGTGCGCGAACAGCGACGTACGGGGCTCACGATGTTGGACCGTACCGCACTCCTGAGCGGGCCGCGACGACTCCCACCGGCGTCACCCCACCGTGTCGAGCGGTGCGGTGGCGCGGGGTGACCCGTGTTCTCACCCCTGGCCCCGATGTCCTCTATGGTCAGAGGCGATGGACAAATCCAGCAGCGTCCCACCGGTCCCGTCCGGCCCGGCCGACCGTCACCGGCACCGGGACCGGCACGGTCGCGGCATGCGCGGACCCGTGGCGCCTCCGCAGGTGCCGCTGGCGATCAGCCGGGCGGACACCTTCGACTCCCTGGTGCACGACTCGGCGGAGCGGCTGCGGCGGCGGCTGCCCCAGCTCGCCGGTGTGGACTTCGGCGTGCAGGAGGTGCCCTGGCTGCCGCGCGCGGCCGGGCCGCCCGGCGCGGCGGACGTGGACGGGGTGCCGCTGGGCGGCGTGATCCGGGCCCGGGGCGGGCAGCCGGACCGGATCGTGGTCTACCGGCGGCCGGTGGAGCTGCGGGCGCGCGGCCGGGAGGAGTGCGCGCACCTCGTGCACGAGGTGGTCGTGGAGCAGGCGGCGGAGCTGCTGGGCCTCAGCCCGGAGTCCGTGGACCCGAAGTACGGCCAGGACTGACCGGGCTGAAGGGCCCCGCGCTCCGCCGCGGGACTTTCCTCAGTCCGTGAGGACCGACAGGTCCTGCTGGGTGTCCGGGACGGCGACCGTGGACCGGTCGTCGGGGAGCGTCTGGACGGTGAACGCCGTCGCGCCGTCCTCCTCGACGGTGAGGGTCCGCGACGCGTAGAGCGTGCCGCCGCCCATGTGCCGGATCGTCGCCGCGAACTGGCCCTCGGTGGAGCCGGGCAGCTCGGGCGTCAGGACCAGGGTGGTGCCCGCCTCCACCGTGTGCGTCTCGGTGACGGGCTCGCCGCCGTCGGTGCCCGCCGAGTACGTCACCTCGACCTCCACGGCCTCGTCGGGGGCGACCAGGGACAGGGCGGTGCCGTCGGCGGTGTTGCCGGAGACGCTGGCGCGCCGCTCGACCGGGGCGGTCGCCGGGATGAACGCCATCTCCTGCTCGTCGCCCTCGCCCGTGGTGACGAGCAGGGCGGCGGCGACCGTTCCGGTGCCCGAGCCGGGGTCGGGGGTCAGGACGAGGGAGCCGGGCTCGCCGTGGGTGAGGTTCTCCAGGTCGACAGCGGTGAGGCTGCCCGCGTGGACGGACACCGTCTCGTGGCCGGCCGGGGTGATCGTGCCGCCGGGGCCGGCCAGGGTGACGTCGAGGGAGATGTCCTCCTCGCCCGGCGCGAAGGCGACCAGCCGCACGGATCGCGCGTCGGCCGGGATGCCGGGCAGGACGAGGCGGCCGGAGGGGGCGCCGGAGGGCGGCAGCCAGTCGGCCCCGAGGCCCTCGTCCACGGCCTCGACGAGGGCGCCGATGCGGCCGGTGCGGGCGGTGACGTGGACGGCGAGGTCGTCCTGCGGCTCGCTGTTCAGCGTGGAGAGGCGGATCGGGACGGAGGAGCCGGGGGGCACGGTGATGCCCTGGCCCGCGTCCGTCTCCAGCCTGCCGTCGGGGCCGTAGAGGTCGATGTCGACCACGGTGGCGGCCTCGTCGGGGTTGGTGATGTGGACGTAGTCGGCGCGGCTGCCGGCGGTGCTGGCGCCGGCGAACCAGAACTCGGTGTCCGGTGTCTGGCAGGAGGTGCCGAGCAGGCCCCGCCCGGGGCCGGACAGGATGCTGGTGGTCTGCTGCACAGTCCAGCCGGGGGCGAGGCCCTGCTCGGCGGTGCCGGTCAGGGCGGGCGCCTCGGCGTCGCGCACGCGGGCCGAGACGGGGAGACCGGGCTCGGTGAGCGGGACGACCGGCTCGGCGTCCTCGGCGTCCTGGGCCCCCTCCGCCTGCTCCGCCTCCTGGTCCTCCTCGGCGGCGTCCCCCTCGGCGCCGGGGGCGTACTCGGGGGCGGGCAGCAGGGCGGCGCTGTCGCCGCCCTCCTCGCCGCCGGCCGGGGCGTCGGCGGCCGGGGTGTACGCGGTGTACCAGGTGGTGGCGGACTCGGCGGCGGTGGGCCGGGGGCAGGTGAGCGCGGTGCGCTCGACGGGGCGCGGGCTCTGCTGCTCCAGCGTCTCCCGCCGGGTGCTCTCGTCGTCGGGGCGCAGCGAGGCGAAGCCCGTGACGGCGGCGAGCGCGGCGACGGCGGCGAGCAGGGAGGTGGTGGTGCGGTTCACTGCTGGTTGCTCCCGTCCCCGTGGTCGGCCGGGTAGTCGTACGGCGCGACGTAGCTCTGGTCGTACCCCTGGTCGTCCCAGCCGCCGTAGGGCTGCTCCGGGATGGGCTGGGGGCCGGGGTAGTAGCCCGCGGGGTCCTGGTAGGGGCCCGGGTAACCCGGGTAGGGCTGCTGGGTCTGGGCCACGGGCTCGGGCTCGGGCCGCTGCTCCGGCGCGTACGGCGGCGGGACGCCCGGCTGCTCGTCGGGGGACGCCGGGGTGGCGGGCGCGGCGGCTCCGGCGGCGGCCTGCCTGCGGGCGCGGCGGCCCTGCGGCGCCTGGTCGGCCGGCGGCTCCTCGGGCAGGTCGTCGTCCAGCTCGCGGCGGCGGCCCGGCAGGGCGAGCACGCCGAGGACGAGCAGGCCCAGGCCCTGGCACCAGACCCACAGGGTGTGTCCGGCGGAGGTGTCGTACACGACGTCCAGCCGCCCGCCGCCCGCGGGCAGTTCGAAGCCCTGGGCCCAGCCGTCGACGGTGACCGGTGTCAGCGGCTCGCCGTTCAGCGTCGCCTGCCAGCCGGAGGAGGCGGCGTCGGCCAGCCGCAGCGTGCGGCCGGCCGGTCCGTCCGGCAGCTCGGTGTGGACCTCGACCGCGCCCGCCGGGACGGGCACGGGCTCGGCGCCCGCGCCCTCCTCCTCGGCGGGCGTGATCATGACGCGGGAGACCTCGCGGTCCACCCGCCACAGGGCGCTGCCGTCCTCCTGGCTGAGGCGCTGGAGGCCGGGGGTGGTGTCGAGCACGCGGTGCAGCTCGCGCGGGGTGCCGTCCTGGACCAGTACGTACCGCACGGCGTAGCCCGCGAGGACGGCGGTCTGGTCGGCGCCGGAGCCGGCGACCAGGTCGCCCACGGCCTCGCTGAGCGCGGAGTCCTCCCCGATCAGCCGGGCCAGGTCGGCGTCGCCGAGCCGGGCGCCCGAGCCGCGCACGAGCGTGTACGTGACGCGGTCGGCGGGGCCGTCGGAGCTGTCGCCCCGGCCGGCGAGGACCAGCGTGCGGGCCTGGTCGCGGGTGGTGCTCTCCTCGGCGACGAACGCGGGGACCTGCTCGGGCTCGCCCCGCTCCAGCGGGCCGTCCGCGCCGCCGAGGATCCAGCCCGCGGCGACGAGCAGCGGCCCGGCCGCGGCGGCGCCCGCGACGGCGACGGCGACGGGCTGGCGCCAGCCGAAGCTCTGGGCGGCGACCCGGTACCGCGCGCCGTCGGCGCCGAGCACGGCGGCGCTCAGCAGCGCGATCCCGTAGACGAGGGTGGCGGGGCCGGCCCAGCCGTCGCCGTCGGACCAGACGGCGAAGACCAGGGCGACCAGGGCGGCGGTCCAGGCGGTGGTGATGGCCAGCCGCCGCTCCTTGCGCAGCAGCGCGCCGAGGGCGGCCAGCAGCAGGCCGCCGAGCAGCCAGGTGCCCGGGGTGCCGGGGCCGCCGGGGTTGATGTTGAGGAGCTGGAACGGGCTGGCCTGGCCCGTCTGGAAGCGGAGCCCGACCTCGTGCAGGAAGTCCGAGGGGCTCAGCAGCACCGACCAGGACCAGGGGCCGAGCAGGACGAACGGGGTGGCCAGCACCGCGCCGAGCCGGGCCGCCCTGGCCTTGCGCAGGTCGGCGTCGGCGGACAGCGGCAGGGCGACGGCGCAGACGGCGAGCACGGCGGCGAGCGGCCAGGCGACCGGTGTGAACGCGGTGCCCGTGGTGAGCAGCAGCGCGCAGGCCCACACGGCGCGCCAGGAGCCGCGGCCGTCGGGGGTGGTGAGCCCGGCGGCGGCGACGGCGGCGCGGGCGAGCGGGGGCAGCAGCACCGCCAGCACCGCGGTCCCGATCCGGCCTCCGGCGAGCGCGCCGGTGACGGCGGGCAGGAAGGCGTAGGCGACGCTCGCCCAGGCGCGCAGCAGGCGGGACATCAGCAGCGGCCGGGACGAGAAGTACGCGCTGGCGCCGGCCAGCGGCACGCAGGCGACCAGCAGCAGGGTCATGGCCGGTCCGGTGTCGCCCAGCAGCACGGAGGCGAGCAGGGCGAGCAGGCCGAGGTAGGGCGGAGCGGATTCGGTGCCGCCGGTGCCCACGGGCTGCCAGGTGCTCAGGTACCGGTCCCACAGCGCGCCGGCGTCGCCGGGCACGGGCAGCAGGGCGCCGCCGGTGAGGACGCCGCCGCTGATGAGGTCGCGGCAGGCCAGCAGGGAGGCCAGGAGGAGCGCGAGGAAGAGCATGGGACCCGGTCGGCGGGCCAGGCGCCGGACGCGGGCGAACTGCTCGACCTCCAGGGAGTCGGCGTCGTCGTCGGTCGGCCCGGACTCGACGGCGCCGCCGTGCCGGCCGCCGGACGCGGTGGCGGGCTCGGTGCGGCGGGCGAGGCTGCCCGCGGCCTGCTCGACGGTGGCCCGGACGGTGGCGAGCGGGGGCGGGAAGAGGGGCCGCAGGTCCTTGGGGTCGGTGGCGGCGTCGGCGGTGCGCCTGCGGCGGCGCCGGGCGGCGACGACGAGGCCGGGCCGCAGCAGGGTGGCGAGCAGTCCCGCGGTCTCGTCGAGGGCGCGGCCGGGCAGCTTGCCGACGAGGTAGGCCAGGACGCGCAGCAGGGTGCCGAGGACGAGGCGGAACAGGATCCAGGGCAGCGCGCGGGCGCGGGCGTTGACGAGCAGGGTGTAGGAGGCGGCGGCCTTGTCGACGCGGTGCGGGCTGCCGCCGAGCCGTCCGGCGCAGTCGATGGAGCGGCGCTCGCGCGAGGACGCCTCGGCGTGCCGGAAGACGGCGGCGGGGGCGATGAGGACGCGGTGCCCGGCGGCCTGGGCGCGCCAGCACAGGTCGACGTCGTCGCGCATGAGGGGCAGCCTGCGGTCGAAGCCGCCGAGCCGGTCGAAGACGTCGCGCCGGACCAGCATCCCGGCGGTGGAGACGGACAGGACGGGCCGGACCTGGTCGTGCTGGCCCTGGTCCTGCTCGCGGCGGTCGAGGCCGGTCCAGCGGCGCCCGCTGCTGGCGATGGAGACGCCGACTTCGAGGAGCTGCCTGCGGTCGTACCAGCCGCGCTGCTTGGCGCCGACGATGACGGCCGAGGGGCTGGCGTCGGCCTGCCGCAGCAGCTCGGCGAGGGCGCCGGGCTCGGGGGCGGCGTCGTCGTGGAGGAGCCACAGCCAGTGGACGGGCTCCCCGAAGGGCAGCTCGGGCAGGTCGTAGGTGCTGGTGTCCCACGTGCGGGTGACCGGGTCCCAGGCGCTGGGGCGCCTGAGGTAGGGAAGGTCGTCGGGGGTGAGCACGGGCGCGGTGCGGGCGGCCTCCGCGACGGCGGCGCCGAAGCCGGTGCGGCGCGCCAGGTGCAGCACCCGGTCCGGGCCGAACGCCTCGGTGAGCAGCGTGGCGGAGGAGTCGGCGCTTCCGGTGTCGGCGGCGATGACGTCCTGCACCGGCCGGTCCTGTCCGAGGAGGCCGGTCAGGACGTCGGGGAGCCAGCGTTCACCGTCGTGCGAGACGAGCACGGCGGTGACGACGTGCCGGGGGAATTCGGGATGGGCGGCCTGGTGCGACGCCGCCTGCTGGCTGTGCACGGACATCGAGGTGCTGGCCCCGGTTCGCTGGACGGTGTGGACGCTGCCGCGCTGCGCCGGCGGCGGAACGTCTCGGACGAGCCACACACTAGCGGCTGGGACCGTCGGGGCCCTCCGGGTCGACGCCGGATCGGTCAGCCGCGATCAGACGGCGGCCTTCTTCAGGCGGCGACGCTCACGTTCGGACAATCCACCCCAGATTCCGAAACGTTCATCGTTCGCGAGGGCGTATTCAAGACATTCGGAGCGGACCTCGCAGGCGAGGCACACCTTCTTGGCCTCGCGTGTGGATCCGCCCTTCTCGGGGAAGAACGACTCGGGGTCGGTCTGGGCGCACAGCGCGCGCTCCTGCCAGCCGAGCTCTTCGTCCGCCTGGTCGACCAGCAGTTGTTGGAACAGCTCGGTCATATGCGCGCCCCTCGTCGTCTTTGCTTCCCCGTGATGCCGTCGTTATCGATACCGCTCGAACGACATGAGTGAAATTACAAGTGGGGCGCTCTGCGGCAGTCAAGCCACGATCTGCTATTCACCCGATGATTCACCCTGTGGCACCACAGCCATACAGAAAGTGTTCAAATCGCCACAAAGCATGCTCGCTCGCGCGACGTCGATCCGCACAATCCGGTCGTTCTCCTCCCACTTGAGGTCCCGTCCGTAAGGGAGAGACGAACCGGGGACCGAATGCGTTGCGGATCGCGTGCGGCAGCGACGTGGATCACAGCCGGATCACGGAAGCGCAACGGCGCCCGGGGGCATGGATGATGCGGCATCTGTCCTCGTCCGGCGGTGCATAAACCTTTCCCCGGCGGCCGGACCGGAAGGGATGAAACAATGCCCCGGACAGCGCGCGAGGTTGACAAGCGCGCGCCCCTGCCGCTCCCCTGGGGCATCCCTCCACGACCGATCGATGGCGACACCACACCTCATGGACAACGACAACGAAATCGCCGGCGACCCGCTGGCGATCCCGCATCTGCTGCCCCCCGCTCCCGAGCACCCGTCCACCGTCGCGCAGTTCGCCGCCCTGGCGACCGCGATCGCGGGTGACCGCGCGTGTTGGGCGCCCCTGGTGCGGTACGACGCGGTCAGCCGCTGGTACCACCGGCTGCGGACCGGTCCCGGGTACGAGGTGTGGCTGCTGAGCTGGGTGCCGGGACAGGGCAGCGGGCGGCACGACCACGGCGGCTCCAACGGCCTGTACACGGTGCTGGCGGGCGCGCTCACCGAGCACGCCGACGGCCGCGGCAGCCGGGTGCTCACGCCGGGCTCGCTGCGGGTGTTCGCGCCGGGGTACGTCCACGAGGTGGTGAACGCCTCCCTGGACCCCGCCGTCAGCCTGCACGTGTACTTCCCCGGCCTCACCGACATGCGCATGTACGCGCGCCCGCATGCCGAACCCGTGCCGCGCGATGTCCTCACCTGCTGACAGACTGGCGGGCATGCGACGCTTCGTGGTTCTGTCCGGCGGTATCGGCGGCGCGCGCTTCCTGCGCGGTCTGCGGCGCGCCGCCCCGGACGCGGAGATCACCGTCATCGGCAACACCGGTGACGACATCCATCTCTTCGGCCTCAAGGTCTGCCCCGACCTCGACACCGTGATGTACACCCTCGGCGGCGGCATCCACGAGGCGCAGGGCTGGGGCCGCGCGGACGAGACGTTCACCGTCAAGGAGGAGCTGGCCGCGTACGGCGTCGGGCCCGAGTGGTTCGGACTGGGCGACCGGGACTTCGCCACCCACATCGTCCGCACCCAGATGATCGCCGCCGGGTATCCGCTGAGCGCGGTGACCGAGGCGCTGTGCAAGCGCTGGGAGCCGGGCGTGCGGCTGCTGCCGATGACGGACGACCGCGTGGAGACCCACGTGCTGATCGACGACGGCGACGGCGGCCGGAAGGCGGTGCACTTCCAGGAGTACTGGGTGCGGCTGCGGGCCGCGGTGCCCGCGCACGCGGTGATCCCGGTCGGCGCCGAGCAGGCCGCGCCGGCGCCCGGCGTGCTGGAGGCGCTGGCGGCGGCGGACGTGATCCTCTTCCCGCCGTCGAACCCGGTGGTGAGCGTGGGCACGATCCTGTCCGTGCCCGGGATAAGGGAGGGCATCGCGAACGCCGGGGTGCCGGTCGTCGGCCTCTCCCCCATCATCGGCGACGCCCCGGTGCGGGGCATGGCCGACAAGGTGCTGGCCGCCGTGGGCGTGCCCGCGACCGCCGCCGCCGTGGCCCAGCACTACGGCTCCGGGCTGCTGGACGGCTGGCTGGTGGACACCGTGGACACGGAGGCGGTCAAGGTGGTGGAGGCCGACGGCATCCGCTGCCGGGCCGTGCCCCTGCTGATGACGGACGCCGACGCCGCCGCCGCGATGGCGCGGGAGGCACTGGCGCTCGCGGAGGAGGTCAGAACCGCGTGACGGAGACGACGGGCACGACGACCAGCACGACGGCGGGCGGGCCGGAGGCGGCGGAGGCCGCCGGGGCGACGCCGTCCTACCGGGTGTGGGCCGTGCCGGGCATACCGGAGGTGGCGCCGGGCGACGACCTCGCTCAGATCGTCGCGGACCGCGCCTGCGCGGCCGGGCTGCCGGGACTGCGGGACGGCGACATCGTCGTCGTCACCTCGAAGATCGTGAGCAAGGCCGAGGGCCGGGTGCGGCGGGCCGACGACCGCGAGGCCGCGATCGACGAGGAGACCGTCCGGGTCGTCGCGCGGCGCGGGCGGGCCCGGATCGTGGAGTCCCGGCACGGGTTCGTGATGGCGGCGGCCGGGGTGGACGCCTCCAACACCCCCGCCGGGACCGTGCTGTTGCTGCCGGAGGACCCGGACGCCTCGGCGGAGCGGATCCGGCGGGGCCTGCGGGCGCTGCGCTCCGTGGACGTCGGCGTGATCATCACCGACACGTTCGGGCGGCCCTGGCGCGAGGGGCAGACCGATGTGGCGATCGGCGCGGCCGGGGTCTCGGTCCTGGACGATCTGCGCGGCGGGACCGACACCTTCGGCAAGCAGTTCGACGTCACCGTCACCGCCGTGGCCGACGAGCTGGCGGGCGCCGCCGAGCTGGTCAAGGGCAAGACGGCCGGGCTGCCGGTGGCGGTGGTCCGGGGCCTGGGCCACCGCGTCGGCGACGGCGCGGCCGGCGGGGGCGCGCGGGACCTGATCCGCGACCCGGCGCTGGACATGTTCCGGCTGGGCACCTCGGAGGCGGTGCGCGAGGCCGTCACGCAGCGCAGGACGGTCCGGGAGTTCACCGCGGACCCGGTGGACCCGGCGGCGGTGCGGCGGGCCGTGGCCGCCGCCGTGACCGCTCCGGCGCCGCACCACACCACGCCGTGGCGGTTCGTGCTGCTGGAGTCCGCGCGGGCGCGGACGCGGCTGCTGGACGTGATGCGGGACGCGTGGATCGCGGACCTGCGGCGCGACGGGAAGACCGAGGAGAGCATCGCCAAGCGCGTGCGCCGGGGCGACGTGCTGCGGAACGCGCCGTATCTGGTGGTGCCCTGCATGGTGATGGAGGGCTCGCACACCTACCCGGACGAGCGGCGGAACGCGGCGGAACGCGAGATGTTCGTCGTCGCGGCGGGCGCCGGGGTGCAGAACCTGCTGGTGGCCCTGGCCGGTGAGGGGCTCGGCTCGGCGTGGGTGTCGTCCACGATGTTCTGCCGGGACGCGGTGCGCGCGGAGCTGGGCCTGCCGGAGAGCTGGGACCCGATGGGCGCGGTGGCCGTGGGCCGGGCGGCGGCGCCCCCGAGGCCGAGGCCGCCGCGCGCCGCCGACGCGTTCATCACGGTGCGCTAGCCGGAATCGTGCGCCGGGGGGAACCGGCCACCGGCGTCAGCAGGCGACGCCGGTGGCCGGTTCCGCCGATGCGGGCTCGTTCCCCGGCGCCGGGGCGGGGCCGGGGCCGGAGGGCAGCGGGCGGTCCTCGTCCAGGGCCGTGAAGAGGCGCTCCGCCGCGCGCTCGTCCCAGGCGACCGTGGAGCCCAGGCCCGGCACGGCGCGCGCGGTGTCCTCGACCGGCACGGACGCGAACCGGGCGTCGGACGGCCTGAAGTCCCGGAGCGCCTCGGCGAGCCGGAGCATCTCCTCGGCGCCGAAGCCGGGGTCGGCGCGGACCGAGGCGAGGAGCGACCGGACGACGGTGCCCAGCCGGGCCGGGTCGAGGAGCAGGCCGCCGCTGATCGCCTCCTCCGCGAACGCCGCCATGAACTCCTGCTGCCGCCGCATCCGCCCGAGGTCGGAAGCGCCGTCCACGTGCCGGGCGCGCACGTACGCCAGGGCCTCGGCACCGTCCAGCCTGCTCGTGCCGGCCGGCAGGTCGAGTCCGGCCTGCTCGTCGCGCAGCGGGCGCGGCGTGCAGACCTCGACGCCGCCGACCTCGTCCACCGCGCGCACGAAGCCGGTGAAGCTCACCTCCACGTAGTGGTCGACGTGCAGCCCGGTCATGTCCTCGACGGTGCGCACCATCAGGGGCGGGCCGCCGTGCGACAGGGCCGCGTTGAGCTTGTCGGCGTGCGGGGCGTGGTGGGCGCCGGAGACGGCGAAGGTGTGCTCGGGGAGCGTCGCGTAGGAGTCGCGGGGCAGGCTGACGACGGTGGCCCGGTCGCCCGACGCGGACAGGTGCAGCAGCAGGATGGTGTCGGCGCAGTAGCAGGACGCGTTGCCGAGGTGGTACCGCTCGCGCTCCTCGGCGGTGAGCCCCTCGCGGGAATCGGTGCCGATCAGCAGGATGTTGAGGCCGCTCCCGGCCTCGGGCCGGTCCCGCAGGCCGCGGAACGGGTCGACGCGGTCGACGCCGTGCTCGGCCGCGTTGATCACCGCGTGGCCCACCCCGCCGGTCGTCAGCACCAGGCCGGCCAGGAGGGCCGCGGCGCGCAGGCCCCAGCGGCGGCGGCGTGAAGCGGGCATGTGGGGCACCTCCCGCCCGTCACCGTATGGCCATAGGATCAACGGCACCGGGCGGCGCGCACCGGGGTCGCCCGTACGCGGTAACGTGCTCCGGTGAGCAGCATTCCCACGACTCCCGCCGTGTCCGTGATCATGCCGGTGCTCAACGAGGAACGGCATCTGCGCGACTCCGTGCGGCACATCCTGGAGCAGGACTACCCGGGCGAGCTGGAGGTCGTCATCGCCCTCGGCCCCTCGACGGACCGGACGGACGAGATCGCCGCCGAGCTGGTGGCCGGGGACGCGCGGGTACGGACCGTGCCGAACCCGACCGGCCGGACGCCCGCCGGCCTCAACGCGGCCATCGCCGCCTCCCGGCACCCGGTCGTGGTGCGGGTGGACGGGCACGGGATGCTGTCGCGGGACTACATCGCCACCGCCGTGCGGCTGCTGGCGGAGACCGGCGCGGCGAACGTCGGCGGGATCATGCACGCGGAGGGCGAGAACGACTGGGAGCGGGCCGTCGCCGCCGCGATGACCTCCCGGATCGGGGTGGGCAACGCGGCCTTCCACACCGGCGGCGAGGCGGGCGAGGCCGAAACCGTCTACCTGGGGGTCTTCCGGCGCGAGGTGCTGGAGAAGCTGGGCGGCTACAACGAGGAGTTCATCCGCGCGCAGGACTGGGAGCTGAACTACCGCATCCGGCAGTCGGGCGGGCTGATCTGGTTCTCGCCCGAGCTGCTGGTCTCCTACCGGCCGCGCCCGTCGGTGCGCGAGCTGGCCCGGCAGTACCGGAACTACGGGCGCTGGCGGCGCGTGGTGGCCCGTTACCACGCCGGGTCGATCAACCCGCGCTATCTGGCGCCGCCCGCCGCGCTGCTGGCGATCGCCGCCGGGGTGGTGGTGGGCGCGGTGCTGACGCCGTGGGGCCTGGTGGTGCCGGCGGGCTATCTCGCGGGCATCACCCTCGGCTCGGTGCCCGCCGGGAAGGGGCTGCCGGCCGGGGCACGGCTGCGGGTGCCGGTGGCGCTGGCGACCATGCACATGTCGTGGGGCTGGGGGTTCCTGACCAGCCCGCGGGGGCTGGCGAGGAAGGTCATCGCCAGCCGCCGGGAGCCGGTCGCGGCGCCCCGGGGCTGAGGAACCGCGCGGCGGTGGGCGGGCGCTACCAGACGTAGGCGGGGTTGACCTCCATGCAGGTGTCGTCCTTGCCGGAGAGGATGTCCTGCTCGTCCACAGCGGGTTCCTCGGTCGCGCCGCCGCCACCGCCACCGGTGGCGGCACCGCCCGGGTCCGCGTCGTCCGGCGCCTCGGGGAACGTGGTGCCCTCGCGCCAGTCCGCCCCGATGACCAGGGTGATCCGGTCGACGCTCGGCGAGATCCGCACCGCGCCGCCCGGCAGGCCCAGCGCCTCCGCGACGGCCTCCGCGTTGGCCTGGTCCGCGATGTCCGGATACAGCAGTGCCGTGCTGCCCTCGGACTCGGGCGTGACGTCGGTGGTCGCGGCGGTGAAGCCGAGACGGTGCAACTCGTCGGTGATCACACTGGCCCGGCCCGCGACGGGATACGGGAACTCCGTGCCGTGGCCCGTGCCGTTGCGCACGGCGACCGGGATCTCGGCCGCGGGGTCGGGGGTCTGCTCCGGGGACGGTGAGGACCCGGCGTCGCCCTCCTCGCCGTCGCTGTCGCCCTCGCCGTCGTCGGCGGGGCGGGCGTCCTGGTCGTCCAGCGGGATGTCCTCGCGGACCAGCGCGAACAGTTCCTCCGCCGCCACCGGGTCCGGGACGATCGTGACGTCCGGGTTCGCCGGGTCGGGGATCCAGGGCAGGGTGACCATGTTGACGCGGTCGTTCGGGACGGACCGCAGGTCCGTGCCCAGGTCGTACAGCTTCTGCACGCTGCCGAGGCCGTGATCGACGGTCAGGGCGTCGGTCGCCGCCTCCGCCAGGTCCATCAGCTCGCCGGGGTCGCTGAGGGAGGCGCTGGACTGCAGCTCCTCGACCATGTTGCTCAGGTACATCTGCTGGGCGCGGGTGCGGCCGACGTCGCTGCCGTCGCCGAACGCCTGCCGGGTGCGCAGCCACTGCAGCGCCTGCTCGCCCTCGACCACGGTCGTGCCGCCCTCCAGCCGCAGGCCGGACTTCGGGTCGTGGATGTTCTGCTGGACGCAGACCGGGACGCCGCCCACCGCGTCGGCCATGTCCACGACGCCCGCGAAGTCGAGCATCATGAAGTGGTCGATGGGGATGCCCGTCAGCTCCCACCACGTGGCCACGACGCAGCCGGGACCGCCGTGCGAGAGGGCCATGTTGATCGACTCGGACTCGTCCTCCGGGTACACCTCGCCCGTGTCGGGGTCCGTGCACTCGGGGATGGTGACCTGGGTGTCGCGCGGGATGCTGATCAACGTGATGTTGCTGCGGTCGGCCGAGGCGTGCAGCAGCATCTGGACGTCGGCGCGGACCGGGCCGCCGGCCAGGTCGCGGGCGCCGCCCAGCTCCTGGTTCTCCTCGCCGTCGCGCGAATCGGAGCCGAGGAGAAGGATGTTGAGCGGGGTCTGCCCCGCCGCGTTCGGCTCCGACTCCCCCATGTCGTTGTTGCCGAGGTTGAGGGGGTCCTTGTCGATGTTCCGGTTCAGGTGCCAGATGTAGAGTCCGCCGGCGGCGGCCACGGCCACGATGAGGACGGCCAGCCCGCCGGCCGTCCAGACGAGGACGCGGCGCCACAGGGGCTTGGGTTTCTTGCGGGAGCGGCGGCCGTCGGGAGCGGCCTTGTCGCCCTCGTCGGCCGGGCCGCCGTGGTCGGCCGGGCTGCCCTGGGCCCCGGCCGGGTCATGGTCCTGGGCGGGGGGGCCGCCGTGCGGTGCGGTGGTGGTGCGGGGGATCCCCTGTCCTGGTCGGGCGACCCCGGCGAAGGATCCGCTGTCGTCCTCGCCGCGTATGCCGGTCCTCCGCACGGGAACCCCCACTCTTCGCTGTCGCTCCGCTCCGCCCGGCCGGGCGGCCCCCCTGATGAGCCTTATGAGGCGCAGACGTCTTCGTCGTCCGCCGTGATGCTGTTGACGTCCTCCGGCAACTCGGCCGGGACCTCGATGGGCTCACCGGCCCCGCGGAAGTCGTCGCCGAGCACGAGGATCATGGGCTCGTCGCCGGCGTCCGCCGACTGCTCGCGCAGCGCGGAGTCGGGCAGGCCCATCATCTCGGCCAGGGTCGCCGCCTGGTCGGCCTGGTCAGGGCCGTATTCCAGGGTGGTCTCCTCCTGCGCCTCGGGCGCGTTGCCCGCGTTGGTCGAGAGCGGGACGCCCTGCACGTTCTGCAACCAGTCCAGTGTCTCCTGGGCGGCGCCGATCACGTTGCCGCCGTTGTAGACGTCGACCCTGACCTGCGCGGCCGGGGCCATCTCGGGCTCGCCGGATCCCTCGCCGCCGTCCTGGCCGCCCTCGCCGCCCTCGCCGCCCTGGCCGTCGTCGCCGGAGCCGCCCGCGTCCCCGGCCGCCTCGCCGGAGTCCGTCATGGAGATGTCCTCCTGGAGCATCCGGAAGATCGGCGCGGCCCTGGACTCGTCCAGCACGACCGTGGCCTTGGCGCCCTCGGGCTCGGCGGGGTTGTCCACGACGGGCAGCGTGATGAAGTTCATGTCGGACATCGGCACCTGACCGAGGTCCTCCGCCAGGGCCTTGAGCTTCTGGATGCTGCCGATACCGGTGTCGACGGTCAGCGACTTGGTCGCGGTGTCCGCCAGCTCCAGCAGCCGGGTGGGGCTGCTGAGCACCCCGCCCTGGGTGATCTCGCGGGCCATCGAGGCGACGAACTGCTGCTGCAGCTCGATCCGGCTCAGGTCGCTGCCGGTGCCCACCGAGTGCCGGGTCCGGACGAACGCCAGGGCCTGCTCGCCCTGCACCTCGTGCCGCCCGGCGTCGAGCTGGAGGCCCGACTTCGGGTCGTCGATGGGCTCTTCGAGGCAGACCGGGACGCCGCCGACGGCCGTCGAGAGGTCCTTGACGGCGTTGAAGTCGGCCATCATGAAGTGGTTGATCTCGACGCCGGTCAGCTCCTGGACCGTGCGCCAGACGCAGCCGGGGTCACGGCCGTTGGTGCCCAGGCTCTGGTTGAACCGGACGTCCTGCGAGCCGGGGATGACCTCCGTGCTGCCGTCCTCCAGCTTGACCTCGCAGTCCGGGATGTCGGTGATGAGGTCCCGGGGGATGCTCAGGCCGGTGGCGTGCGTCCGGTCCTTCGAGAAGTGCATGAGGATCGTGGTGTCGGCGCCCTCGCTGGCCTCGCCGCCGTAGGCGTCGTTGCCGGAGCCGGTGCGGGTGTCGGTGCCGATGAAGAGGATGTTGACCGGCTCGTCGGACTGGTAGTTGTTCTCGATGCCGACGTCGACCTTGTTGATGTTCCCGTTGAGCCGGTTGAAGACGTACCACGCGCCGGCGCAGCCCACGATCAGCAGCATCGCGAGGCCGCCGCCGGTCCACATCAGCGCCTTCTTCGCCCGGCCGCGCTTCCTGGCGGCCTTCCCGCCCCTGACGTCCTTGCCCCTCCGGCGGCTGGGCGCCGGGGCGGCCCGGCGGTCCCGCTGGCCCGGCATCGGACCGTCGCCGTCCCCCGGCCGGTCACCGGTCCGGGGCCGGTCTGACGGTGCGCGACGCTGCCGTGGCGGAGCGTTACGGCCCTGGCGCGCGGGGTCGCCGGAGGCTGACGACTGGCTCGGCCTTTCGCCGCGCCCGGCGGGGTGCGTGCCAGGCAGTCTCAGCTCGTAGTCGCCGGTGTCCGGGTTGAACACCCACTGATCCGCGGGATCGACGTCTCCCGCTCCCCCACGTCCCTGCGCGTCCACGTTTCCGTGCGCCCTCCGTGTGCCTTCTAGAGGATCAGACGGCACACACTAGCCTCCAGGTTCCGAAGGTCGCGATCGCGGTGACGGATTCCACCCGAAGCAGTGGGGGTAAAACACTGACTAGCCACCCTTTTTGGGGTTTTCGGCTTCTTGCTCACCCGGCGCAGACCGGCTCTCCGGCGGCCGGGATCCCGGCGCGCAGCCGCGTCAGCAGCGTGCGGGCGCCGTCGTCGTCCGCGGGGACGTCCAGCACCCGGAGACGCTCGGGCGGGACCGCGCGCAGCTCGGGCGGCGCGGCCTCGGAGCGGTGGAACGCGCAGACGCCGGACCCGGTGGGGACGGGCATCGTGGCGTGGACGTCGACGCGCAGCCAGGTGAGCCGTTCCAGGGTGCGGATCAGGCAGGCGGTGCCGCCGGTGGCGTAGGCGTGGGCGAGGGAGGCGCGGGCGGCCCGGCGCGGGGTGCCGTCGCGGCCGGTGCAGGCGGGCACGTCCACCCGCAGGCCGGGCGGAACGGCCACGGCGGCGGCGCTCGCGCCGTCCGTCCCCGCCGTCCCGGCGGGCAGGCGCAGCAGCAGGAGGGCGGCGGCGCGGGCGCCCCGGTCCTCGGTGCCGATGACGAGCAGGGTGCGGGCGGCGCCCGGACCGGGCGGCGGGCGTTCGCGGTCGTGGCGGGCCAGCTCCGCGGCGGTGGCGAGGTCGGCGGCGACCGTGTCCCCCACCCGGCGCAGGACCGCCCAGCCGGCCGCGGCGACGGCGAGCACGGTGGCCGCCGCGGCGAGGGCCACCCAGCGGGCCCAGGCGCGGTGGGGGCCGCGCCCGGCGGCACCGGGCGGGTCCGGCCGCGCCGCGGGCCGCCGCGGCGGGGGCGGGGCGGTGGTGGGCCGGTGGTAGGCGGCCTGGCGCGGCACCCTCATGGGCACGATCCTGCGGGCGCCGCGCCCGCCCGGCCACCGTCAGGCGGCGAAGTGGGTGACGCGTTCGCTCTCCCGGCGCGCGGCCAGCGCGGCGGTGTCGAGGCGGTCGGTGTTGCGGCACAGCACCACGGAGGCGCCGACCGCCAGCGGGCCGTAGAGACCGGCCGAGACGCCCTGCCAACTCCCGAACGGCAGCAGCGACATCAGGCGGTCACCGGGCCCGAGCCCGCGCTCGGCGGCGTCGGCGCGGGCGCGTTCGACCACCTCGGCGCCGGTCAGCTCCCGGCCGTCCGCCACGAGGGCCAGGTGGTTCGGGCCCGGCGGGTCGTAGGCGGCGAACGTGTCGGGCTGGCCGGGCACGGCGACGGCGTAGTCGGTGAAACCGGCGGGCGGCTGCGCGAAACGGGCGCCCAGGGGCCGCAGGCTGAGCGCGACGCGCTCGCCGCGGCAGGCGCGGGCCGCATCCAGCGTGTCGGGTCCGCTGACGACGAGGTCGGCCTCGGCCGGGTCTCCGTCCAGGACGGCGACGACGCCGGTGGCGGCGGTGGCCAGCAGCCATACGACCGTCTGCCAGTGGGCCGGGAGCAGCAGGACGAGGCGGTCGCCGGGCTCGGCGGAGAACTCGTCCTGGAGGAGGTTGGCGGTCTTCGCCACCCAGTTGGCGAGGGTGGCGGCGGAGAGTTCGACGCGTTCGCCGGTGGCGTCGTCGTAGTACGTCACCAGGGGGCGGGCGGCATCCGTGGCCAGCGCGGAACGCAGCAGGTCGGCGGGGGTGCGGTCGGCGATGTTCATCGGCGTCAGCGTACGCCCGGCGGGACCGCCGGACGGCGGGGGGCGGGGGGCGTCCGTCACTCACCCGGCGTCACCGGTCGACTGCGGAGCGATAGACATATCATGCGATATGTGCCCATGATCGTTGTCATGCGATCACGCCTTGCTTCCACCTTTGCTCAGTCCTTCGCGTCTTTGTCGACTTCTTCGGTCAGCTCGTCGACCGGTTCGTCGGCCGGTTCATCGGCCGGTTCATCGGCCGGCTTCCGGTCCGTCGCGGTGGTGGGGGCCGCGTGCGTGGTGGCCGCCCTGGCCCTGCCGTCCGGCGCCACCGCGGCCGGGGCGGCGGAGCCGTCCGCCACCGGGGCCGCCGGGAGCGGCGGCATCCAGTCGCTCCCGCTGGGCCCGCTGGAGGGCGACACCCGGGGAGGCGGCGAGACCGGCGAACCGGTCGCGCCCGAGGGCACCCAGGGCCTCCCGTCCACCGACACCGATCCGTTCTCGATGCTCGGCGTCATCTGGTCGGACCCGGCGGCCGAGCTGAACGGCGACGTGGAGGTGCGCACCCGGGCCGCGTCCACGGGTGCCTGGTCGGAGTGGATCCACGTCGAGGGGAACAGCGCGCACGCCCCGGACCCGGACACGGCCGAGGCGGGCGACCCCGGGGTGCGCGGCGGCACCGTCCCGGTGTGGGTCGGGCCCTCGGACGGGGTGGAGATCCGGGTCGTGCCCGGCGAGGGCGCCGAGGCCACCACTCCCGGAGCGAGCGCCGGAACGCTGCCCGAGGGGCTGCGGCTGGAGCTGATCGACCCGGGCGAGATTCCCGAGCCGCCGCCGACCGGCGAACCCGGGGACGGGACCGGGGACGGGACCGGGGAACCCGGTCAGGAGCCCGGGGACGGGACCGGCGAGCCCGGGACCGGGGAGCCCAGGTCGGCGGGCGACTTCGAGGGACCGCGTCCCCCGATCACCACCCGGGCCGGATGGGGCGCGGACGAGAGCCTGCGCGAGCCGGACTTCCTCTACACCGACACGATCAAGACGGTCTTCGTCCACCACACGGCGGGCACCAACGACTACTCCTGCTCCGACGCTCCCGCGATCATCCGCGGCATCTACGCGTACCACGTGGAGAGCCAGGGCTGGCGCGACATCGGCTACAACTTCCTCGTCGACAAGTGCGGCGAGATCTACGAGGGCCGGGCCGGCGGCGTCGACCAGCCCGTACAGGGCGCCCACACGCTCGGCTTCAACCACAACAGCATGGGCGTCTCCGTCCTCGGCACCTACTCCGACGAGGCCCCCAACCAGGACATCCTCGACTCCCTCTCGCTGCTGACCGCCTGGAAGCTCGGCCTGCACGACGGCGACCCCGAGGGCGCGCAGAACCGCACGTCGACGGGCGGCACGTACCCCGAGGGCACGACCGTCAAGCTCAACAACGTCTCCGGCCACCGCGACGGCTACAACACCGACTGCCCCGGCGACGAGCTGTACGCGGAGCTGCCGTACATCCGCAGCACCGCCGCCGACCTCCAGGGCAGGTGACGCCCGCCCGGCACCGGCCAGTAGATTGCCGGAATCATGCCGGACCGCACCTGGGCCCCGCCCGAGCCGTACGACCTGCGCCGCAGCCTGATCGTGCTGCGGCGCGGGCCGTACGACCCCGCGTTCCGCACCGGCCGCGACGGCGCCATCTGGCGTGCCACGCGCACCCCCGAGGGCCCGGCGACGCTGCGCGTGGCGCGTGGCGCGGCGGGGACGGTGGACGCCACGGCGTGGGGGCCGGGCGCCGACTGGGTGCTGGACGGGCTGCCCGCGCTGCTCGGCGCGGACGACGAGCCGGAGGCGTTCGTGCCGCACCACCGCCTGGTCGCGGAGGCGCTGCGCCGGCACGGCGGGCTGCGGCTGATCAGGACGGGCCTGGTGCTGGAGTCGCTGATCCCGTCGATCCTCGAACAGCGGGTGACGACGGAGGACGCGTACCGGGCGTGGCGGCGGCTGCTGCGCTGGTACGGCGAGCCCGCGCCCGGTCCCGGCGGGGCGGAGCTGAGGATGTGGGTGATGCCCGAGCCGCGCGTGTTCGCCCGCGTGCCGTCGTGGGACTGGCACCGGGCGGGCGTCGACGGCAAGCGCTCGGCGGCGGTGCTGCGGGCGGTGCGGCTGGCGCGGCGGATGGAGGAGGCGGCGGGCATGGAACTCCCCGACGCCATGGCCCGGTTGCAGGCCGTTCCGGGCATCGGGCCGTGGACGGCGGCCGAGACGTTGCAGCGCGTGCTCGGCGCCCCGGACGCGATCACGGTCGGGGACCTGCACCTGCCGGGCGTCATCGGCTACGCGCTGGGCGGCGGCGAGCGCGGCGCGGACGACGCACGGATGCTGGAGCTGCTCGCGCCCTACGCGGGCCAGCGGCACCGGGCGGCCCGGTTGATCCTGCTGACGGGCGTCGCCCCGCCCCGCCGTGCGCCGCGCCAGCGGCACGCGAACATCGCGCGGCTGTGAGGCGGCCGTCGGGGAGTGATGGCAGCGTGGCCCGTAGGCTGGGAGGAGCATCGAGCAGCCCGGCGGACGGGAGACGGACGATGACCGAACGCAAGCCCCCCGGCCTTCCCTTCGAGTCGTGGGTCGACCGGCAGATCCGTGAGGCGGAGGAGCGCGGCGCGTTCCAGGACCTGCCCGGCGCGGGCCGGCCGCTGCCGCACCTCGACCGCCCCCACGACGACATGTGGTGGGTCAAGCGGAAGATGGCCGAGGAGGGACTGTCGTTCCTGCCGCCGACGCTCGCGCTGCGCAAGGAGGCGGAGGACGCCCTCGCGGCGGCGGGCCGCGCCCGGAGCGAGGCCGAGGTGCGGCGGATCGTGACGGAGATCAACGAGAAGATCGACGCGGCACTGCGGCGGCCGATGTCGGGGCCCCCGCTGAACCTGGTCCCCTACGACGTGGAGCGGATCGTCCGCGAGTGGCGGGAGGGGCGCTCGGAGGCGCGCTCCGCCGACTGACAGGGGTTATGCGGGCGGCGTGGGCGTGGTCTTCCGTTCCCGCAGTTCCTTGATCTCCCGCCGCCGCGCCAGCCGGTGCGTGCCGCGGATCTGGGCCTCCTGGAAGCGGCGCCGGTCGCGGTCGTTGTCCGGGACGACGGGCGGGACCTCGCGCGGCCTGCCGTCCTCGTCGACCGCCGCGAAGACCAGGTAGGCGCTGCCGACCTGGGAGGCGGGGGTCGACTCGTTCCACCGTTCGGCCATGACGCGCACGCCGATCTCCATGGAGGTGCGGCCCGTCCAGTTGACCTGCGCGTGGACGTGAACGAGGTCACCGACCCGCACCGGCACCAGGAAGACCATCTCGTCCATGGACGCCGTGACCGCGGGACCGCCCGAGTGCCGCCCGGCGACGGCCCCGGCCGCGTCGTCCACCAGCTTCATGATCACGCCGCCGTGGACGGTGCCCAGGAGGTTCACATCGGCCTGCGTCATGATGTGCGAGAGCGTGGTGCGGGAGGCCGCGGTGGGCTTTCCTGGCAGATCGGTCATGAGGGCCAGCCTAAGCGGGGCGCGCGCCACCGGCGGATTGCATCAGATCTGACACAGTCATGACCAGCGCCCTCCTGCCGTTCGCCGGGGCCAGGCACACTTGGCTCCTATGAGCGACTGGCCATCCGGGTGGAGCGACGACGAGCGGAACCGTGATCGGGACCGGAACCGGAACCGTTACGGCCGGGGAGCGGGCAACGACCCGCGCCCGGAGAACGCCCGGGTCATGCCGCACGTCCAGCGGCCCCCGCGCCCGCGGGGGGGCGAGCCGGTGGACGACACCGTTCCCGACACGCCGCCGCGTTTCGACTCCGGCTACAACGAAGGCCAGGTCTACCGGGGCGCCGCCCGTTCCCGCCCCGCGCCGCCGGTCCCGCCGCAGGGCCAGGGGCCGGTCCCCGGCCCCCGCTACCCCGGCGACGGCGGCCCGCGCCCGCCGCACGGCCCGCGCGGCCCGCGCGGTCCCCGCAACTGGCGCCGCACCATCGGCTATTCGGCGCTCGGGCTGGTCATGGTCCTGCTCGTCACCGCGATCGGCACGTACTTCTGGGCCGACGGGAAGCTGCGCCGCGAGGTCGACCTGGCGTCGGTCGAGGACCGGCCGGAGCCGGGCGAGGGCACCAACTTCCTGATCGTGGGCTCCGACAGCCGCGAGGGGCTGAGCGAGGAGGAGCAGCAGGAGCTGCACACCGGCAGCACCGAGGGCCAGCGCACCGACACGATCATGATCCTGCACATCGGGAACAACGGGAACACGATGGTCAGCCTCCCGCGCGACTCGTGGGTGACGATCCCGGCGTTCACCGGCTCGGTCACGGGGAACCGCATCCCGGAGTCGCAGAACAAGATCAACGCGGCGTACTCGTCGGAGGGTCCCGAACTGCTGGTCCGCACGGTCGAGTACAACACCGGCCTGCACATCGATCACTACGTGGAGATCGGCTTCGGCGGCTTCGCGAACGTCGTGGACGCGCTCGGCGGCGTCGAGATGTGCTTCGACGAACCGATCCACGACGAGAACTCGGGCGCGGACTTCGAGGCGGGCTGCCAGCGGCTCGACGGCGCCGAGTCGCTGGCGTTCAACCGGCAGCGGTACCAGGAGGCGGAAGGCGACCTGGGGCGCACGCAGAACCAGCAGGAGTTCCTGAGCACGCTGGCCGACCAGGCCGCGTCGCCGTCGACGCTGCTGAACCCGTTCACGCTGTACCCGACGATGAGCGCCAGCCTCGACGCGCTGATCGTGGACAAGGACATGAGCCTGTGGGACCTGCGCGGCATGTTCTGGGCGATGCGCGGCGCGCACCGCATGAACATCCCGGTCGCGGACCCCGGTTACTCGACCGACAAGGGGTCGGCGGTGCTGTGGGACGAGGCACAGGTCGACCTGCTGATGCAGCAGCTGATCAACGACGAAGAGGTGACGGTCGGCGTCGAGTGACGACGATGACGGCGGCGGGCCGTCCGTTCATTCATTCGTCCGTTCGTCCGTTCGTCCGTTCGTCGGCGGGCGTCAGCAGGCGCAGAGGCAGAACGGGTGGCCGACGGGGTCCGCGTAGACCCGCCAGCCGCGTTTGCCGCCGCCGTCGCCTTCGAGGAGCGTGGCGCCCAGGCGAAGCACCTCCTGCTCGGCGGCGTCCAGGCGCTCCTTCGGCACCTTGAGGTCGAGGTGGAGCTGCTGCGGCATGTCGGTGCTCGGCCAGCGCGGCGGCCGGTACCCCTCCGACCGCTGGAAGGCGAGCGCGTGCCCGTCCGGACCGACGAGGTCCACCCACTCGTCGTCGCTGTCCTTGCCGACCGCCCAGCCGAGGACGGCCGCGTAGAACGCGGCGAGGTCCCGGGGATTGGGACAGTCGAGAACGGTTACCCCCATCGTGGCGACGGCCATGGCATGTCTCCCTACAGCTCTGCCTACAGGTGTGCCCGCGTTACCGGCTCATCACTCCTACCGGTAACTCCGTTACCCCATGATGGCGCAGTACCGGTAACGTGGCAACCGTGAATGCGGGAGACAGACGGACGCCCGGGGGTCTGGTCCTGATCGAGGACCTGATCAACACCCTCGACGTGGAGGACGGCCACGACTCCCTGCCGGACTTCGCGGCGCGCGAGGGCCTGCCGCTCGCCGGGCTGGCCACGCTGCGCGAGGCGCTGCGCGAGGCGTGTGTCGCGCACACCGGCCCGGACATGCGCGCGCCGCACCCGGCCCGTCTGGCCGCCCTGCTGGCCGCGGCTCCCCTGATCCTGTCGGTGGACCCCGCCGGCCGGGCCTCGCTGACCCCGGCCCCCGGCCTCCCGCCGCAGGCCGCTTTCACCGCCCGCGTCGCGGCGGCGATCGCCATGGCGGAGGCGGACGGGACGTGGCAGCGGCTGAAGGCGTGCGAGGCCGACTCGTGCCGCTGGGCGTTCTACGACCACAGCCCGGCGGGCCGCCGGCGCTGGTGCTCGATGCAGGTGTGCGGGGCGCGGGCGAAGATGCGGTCGTACCGGGCGAAGCAGCGCGGGGAGTGAGCACGTTGGCACTCCCGTCGCCGCTGCAGTCCCTGCCGGACCCGGCCCTTGCCCGGGCCGGAGTCGAACTCCGCCTGAAGCGCGACGACTTGATAGACGCCCGGATACCCGGCAACAAGTACCGCAAGCTGATGCCGAATCTGCGGGCGGCGGTGGCTGGGGGGCACACCCGCCTGCTGACGTTCGGCGGCGCGTACTCGAACCACATACGCGCGGTGGCGGCTGCGGCGGCGGCGCACGGCCTGGAGAGCGTGGGCCTGATCCGGGGCGACGAACTGGCCGCCGCCCCCCGCAACTGGTCCCTGGCCCAGGCGGAGGCGGACGGCATGCACCTGTCGTTCCTGGACCGCCGCACCTACCGTGCGACGCTGCGGTCGTTGTCGACCGCGGAGACGCGACGGCGGTTGTCCCTGTCCTGGGGCCGGTGCTACGTCCTCCCCGAAGGCGGCTCCAACCCACTGGCCGCCCGGGGCGCGGCCGACATCCCCACCGAACTCCCCGACCTCGGCCCGAACGACATCATCTGCTGCGCGGTGGGCACCGGCGGCACCCTGGCCGGTATCGCCACGGCCCTCCCCCCGGGCACACGAGCGATGGGCGTCGCGGCCCTGAAGGGCGCGACCGGCTACCTGGAAGCGGAAGTCACCCGCCTCCACCGGGACGGCTGGCAGCGCCCGTTCGACAACTGGCAGATCCACCACACCCACCACGCGGGCGGCTACGCCCGGATCTCCCCCGAACTGGCCTCGTTCACTGCGGACTTCGAGTCCCGGCACGGCGTGCAGGTGGAACGCCACTACGTGGCGAAGACCCTGCACTGCGTCCACGACCTGGCCAAGGCCGGATCCTTCCCCCCGGGCACACGCGTGACGGTGGTGGTCACCGGCCCTCCGACGGAGACCCCGGACAGCACGACCTGAGACCGGAGTTGCGCCTCCCCGCCCATGCGGAGCCGACACCTACGCCGCAACCCCATGGTGTCTGGCCGAAGGGCCATCCCCGCGTGCGCGGGGCCGACCCACCCCTCTCCGGGGTGGTGAACCGCCAGCCCGGGCCATCCCCGCGCCTGCGGAGCCGATCGCCCCCGCCTCGGCGGCAACGACCGCGCGAGCGGGCCATCCCCGCGCCTGCGGAGCCGATACTTGTTGACCTGCGCGTTCACCGCTCGTTCGCCGTGTTCTTCTTCGCTTGAGTCGTGCCCAGCCAGCGCAGCGGCTCCGCGGGTCGGTCAACGCCTCGCCCGTGCCGACAGGATCAATCCATCAAAGTCCACCGGGCGCCAGCGGTCGCGGCCGGCCGTCCTTACCGCCCAGCCCTGTTCGTTCTTCGCCGGTTCCACCATGACCGCCTGGCCGTCTCCGATGCGTTCTGCCAGCAGTGTCCACAAGCGGTCCCGCACCCGGCGGTTCGGGTTGCCGACGAAGACGCCCGCGTTCACCTCCACCATCCACCGCGTCAGGTGGCCGCGCAGGCCCTCCGGGGCGGCGATCAGGACGATGACCGTCATCCCGCCTCCAACTCCGGGCCGATCACCGACACGTACGCCGCATCGGCCATCGACCAATTCACCCCGCCCGGCACCGACCCGAGCCGTTCGTCCCACAGCTCGTTGACGTCCTCCTCCGGGAACTCCACCCCGCCCGGCGTCAGCAACTCCTTCACGTCCCGCACGATCCGCCCCAGCAGCCGGTCCTCCGCGATCCGGTCGCGCAGGCCGATCCGCGCGTCGCGCTCCTCCGTCAGCCCCTGCGCCGCCAGGTCGAACGCCAGCGGAATCGTGTACTCGGCCTTGTACAGATCCGCGACATCCAGCACGAACGACAACGCGCTCCCCGTGTGCACGAACCCCAGCCCCGGACTCGCCCCCAGCCCCACGACCACCGCGTGACAGATCCCGTACAGCGCCGCGTTCGCCGCCGACAGCAGGCGGTTCAGGTCGTCGCCCGCCGCGAACGCATCCCCGGCCTTGTACTCCCGCTTCGTCCACGCAACCCCCGTACGCCGCGAGTGCGCCTGGTAGAGCTTGCGGATCCGCGCTCCTTCCCGCCCCCGCAACTGCTGCATCGTGGCCTCCGACACGTCCTCCCCCGGGAAGCGCATCCCGTACATCGCCCGCGCCACACCCAGCCGTTCCTTCGGCCGCGACACCAACCACGCCTGCCGCGTCAGCAGTCCGGCCCCACGACTCAGGCCCAGCCCGGCCGCGTACAGCCGCACGCCCTGCTCGCCGACCCAGCAGACCGCCGTCCCGGAGTCGGCCAGCAGCCCGATGGCGCCGTGCGTGACCCGTGTTCCCGGCCCGAGCAGCAGCACCGCCACCATGGCGGCCGGAACCCGCACCGTTTCCTGGCGGTTGACGATGACGACCGCGTTGTCCTCCCGGTCGACGTGGCTGCGTTCGACGTACACGCTCGACACCCGGTCCGAGAGCTGGTGCAGGTCGAGGGCGTCCGCCTTCCACCAGATGTCAGCCACCGGCCGTCACCGCCGCCCCGCGCACCGGCGCCAGCGTCAACAGCCCGCAACCGTACGCCTTCCCCGGCCCGATGCCGCCCAACAGCGCCTGCCGGAACCGCGCCACGTCAACGATCCGCAGCCGCCCCTCGAACGTCACCGTCTGCAGCACAACGGGCCGCGCCAGCCCCGCTTTCCGGAACGCCCGCCGATGCCGCGCGGTGATCCGCACCTCCACCGGGGACGGCCCGGCCCCTCCGTCCCGGCCTTCCAGCCCGGGAGCCGCCCTGTCCATGCGGGCCTCCGGCACCTCGAACCCCCACTTCGCCGTGCGGCCCAGGAACCACCCCAACTGCGCCGCCGCCGTGCGGTGCCCGAGCCGGAAGGACCGCTGCCGCCCCTCCCCGTCGGCGGCCATCCGCTCCATCCGCTCCATCCGTTCCTTCTGGATCGCGCTCGGCTTCACCGGCCGCGCCACGTTCTGCACGGGATTCGCCGTCACCCGGAACGCGAACTCCCGCCCGGGCGCGAGCTGTTCGAGCAGCGGCCGGTAGTCGCGCACCGTGCAGTGCTCGCCGTCCGCCCCCGGCCACCCGGCCTGTTCCACGAGATGCGTCCAGTCCGGCCGTGACCCGGTCAGCACCAGCAGGTGCGGGCGCCGCGGATTGTCGCTGTCCAGCCGCCACAGCACGCGTTCACCCCGCGGGTCACCGGGGATGCCGCCCTGCACGGCGCCGTGCAACGCTCGTGGGTTGTCGAGCAGTTGGCGGCTGGCCGTTCGCAGCGGATTGATTCGGACACGGGACAGATAGCTCACGTGGTTCACCACCCCAACAGAGCGAACGGATCATGGACGTGGTCGCCCTCCCCGGCGCCCGGCGCGCCGGCGCCCGCCAGCCCCGTGGGAACGGACAGCCAGCCGTGCCGGACCCGGCGGCTGGAGAAGCGCCGGTCACGCGGATCGAACGACAGCGGCGCGTCGTCCAGCACGTCATCGCCCGCCGCGTCGTCCACCGTGCAGGGAAGGTCCACCCGGGCGGGTGCCGCGCCGCCCGCCCGGCGGACGAACGCCGCCTTCGCCGGCTCGCCGGCCTGCCACGGCTCGGCCGCCAGCGCATGCTCCACCTCGTCGCCGTCCCGCACTCGCAGGCTGACCGGCTGCGTCGGCGGACACGACCGGCGGCCGAGCGCCAGCGGGAACGCCGGCCGCCTCACCGCCGTGTCGAGCGCCGCCACCAGCTCCTCCGGCCCCGCGACGGCCACGACGAACACGGCATCCTGAAGGTAATAACGCTGCGTGACATGCGTGGACTTGGGCGGTCCGGTCGGCTTCTGGACGCCCTTCGCGTTGACCCCGGCCTGCGGCAGCGGGCGGTCCCGGTAGTCGCTGACGGTGTGGTAGTCGCGCAGCAGGCTGCCGGGCTGGTCGACGCGCACGCCCAGGCACAGCTCGCGCAGGTCGTCCAAGGGCGCCTGGCGCGGGCGCCCTTGGGCGGCGGCCAGCAGCCCCACAACGCCCGACTTCGTCGGCTCGGGTCGCGTCTCGCGCCGGTTGAACGCGCTGCGGTCGCCCCAGGACTGGAGCGGCCCGGCGAGACGGAGAAGAAGAACCGGCACCGGGTCAGCCCTGCTTCCACACGGCGCCGAGGTGCTCGGTCAGCCCGTCCAGCAGTGCCGGGAACGTCCGGTTCTCCCCGAACGCCTTCGCCAGGTCGTCCCGCACGCCGTCGTGCTCGTCCACGTCACCGACGCTGCCGCCGACGCCGCCGGTGCCGCCGCCCTGACCGGTGAACATGTGGCACACGCCGACGTGTCCCGGTTCGTCGCCCCACTGCTCGACGGCCGTCTGGAACTCCCGCGCCAGCCGCCGCGCCGAACCGGCCGCGATCCCGCTGCCGACCGCGCTGGACACCGGCCGTTCGAAGGCGGACACGAGGTTGACCGGCTGGTCGTCCCGGACCACCACGGCCACCAGGCTGGGCCGGGTGCGGTGGGCGAACGTGTTCCCGTGGCCGGTGGGCATCGACCGGGCGAAGGCGTCGACGAACAGACGGGCGGCGGTCACGACCCGCTCCGGCTCGGCCAGATTGGCGGCGAGCTGGTGCACGCCGACCGTGGCATAGCGGTACAGCGTCGCGGAGTTGAAGCCGACGGTGCCGATCATGCCCGCGCCGGTCTCGTCCTTCTCGTTCTTGTCGTCCACGGCCGTGTAGTAGTCGCTCTCCAACTCCACGGCGTGCGTCGAGAGCGCGTGGGCGACCTGCGTCGCCGCGTCCACGTTGAGGGCCGGGATGTCGGCCACCATCCGGCCGAAGAGGGCCACGTCGATCGGGTGGTGCTGCCGCAACTGCTCGCGCACCGGCAACGCGTCGAGTTCCGCGGCGAGCGCCTTGTCGTCCAGTGCCGCCAACTCCCCGGCGCGGCCCGCGACGAGCCCGGCGATGTCGTTCAACTGGCGGTGCCCGTAGAAGAGGAGGTAGGCCGTCTCCTCGGCCTTGCGCCCGGCCTTGATGCCGAGCGGCTTCAGCAGCGACACCGCCAGCCGGTCGGCCTGCTCGTTCCCAAGTCCCGGCGTCTGCGCGACCAGTCGCTTGGCCAGCTCGGACGCGATGCGCTTGGTCCTGGTGCCGAGCTGCTCCTCGGGCAGCTCCTCGGTGAACAGCTTCCGGGTCGCCCGCTTCCACGCCTGCGAGGACACGCGGGAGCGCCGCACGCCGCCGAAGTACGCCTCCTTCGGGTTCCCGTTGTCGTCCCGGTTGAGATTGGCGGGCGGGACGGTCTGGAGGATGTGGACATCGATGTAGAGCCGTTGTGGCATGCCTGTCTCAGTCTTCCGTGGTGGTGGGGCCTTGGTCAGGGGCGAGGGGTGGTGCGCGGTGACGCGTATCAGGGCTCGTCCGGGTGGTCCCCGGCCTGTTCCCAGGAGCGGTATCCGAGGGCCCAGCGGCGGCGGACCCGCTGGCGACTCTCGCTGTAGTGCCAGTCCTTGATGTCGAGCAGCAGCCGGTCATAGTCCAACGGCTGTCCCACGGTCCGGAGTTGCGTGACGATGCCGCGCAGCCGGTGGAGGAGGGCGGGCACGGTGGTCGATGTCGCGAGTGCGTTCATCCGCGCGTCCACGGCCTGTTCGCTGAACTTGCCGCTGCGCCGCAGCCCCAGCACGGCCGCGCCCAGCCAGGCCGCGGATCCGGCCCGGTGCATCAGCGTGCGCTGGCTCTGCTGATGCAGCCCGAAGAGCGCGAGCGCGGCGTGCTCGGCTTCCTGCTCGACGGTGACCTTCCCGAGCCGGGCGAGGTCGTCGTGGGCCGGGGACGCGTAGAACGGCCACATGCCGGGCACCGACATCGCGGGCTTGCCCAGCCCGGACCGGAAGGCGGCCAGGTCCTCGCCCGGGGGCAGCCCGGCCCCGTTGCCCCAGCGCCAGGTGCTGTGCCAGTAGTAGCGCGGCTCGGTGCTCATCCTCGGTCCTCTTCTCCTCCGGTGCGGGTGGCGAGTCGCGGGTTGGCCGCGTCGGCCGCGCGCGGCAGGACGGCGCGCAGCCGCCGCCGGAAGCCGTCCTCCGCCGTGCCGAGACTGAGCAGGGTCTTCCGGCCCCTCGCGCCCGGCAGTTCCACCTCGCGCCCCGCGAACGCCTGCGGCGGCGCGGCCAGCAGAACGGCGTCGGCCGCCTGGTGCGCGCGCGTCATCGCGGTCTGTTCCCACGCCAGCTGGCCACGCTCGATCAGCTCTTCGTCGCCCCCGGCCCGCTGCACCCCGGCGAGGAAACGACGCACGTACGGGTCGAGCACGTGCAACAACCGCTCCCCCGGCCGGTGTCCCTTGTCCCAGGGGATGGGGTCGAGCCCGGCGGCCCTGCGGACGGTGTCGGAGAGGCGGTTGACGGCGATCGCCACCTGCTCCGCCTGGTCGGTGACTTCGAGCAGCAGTCCGTACACCTCGCTGTCGGCGGCGAGGGAGGCCACGGGCAGCGGGATGGTGTCGTGGATCAAGTCCTCGATGACGGCGGACTGGTTGCCGTAGGCGAGGCCGTATGTGGCGAGGCGGAGCGGGTAGTCGTCGGGGACGACGTCGCGGTTCTCCAGGCCGGCGAGCTGCCGCAGCAGGGTGCTGCTCTCGAACTTCCCGTCCGAGGGGGCGAATCGGCCCTCCAGCGCGAGCAGGGCTTCGAGCCCCCGCCAGACGGCCTTCCCCGGCTGGTGGCGGGCCGGCCGCCATCCGGTCCCGGTGCCGCTCTTCCGGTCCGGCACGAACCGCCAGGCGGTGTGCGGCTCGTACTCGGGGATGTCCGACAGCCGGTCCCCGGCGCAGAGCACGACGCGGGTCACGCGGACTCCGCGCGGCGTGTCCTCCGGGATCAGCCGAACGCGACGGGCCTGCCACGTCCACAGATCGAGCAGCCCTTCGGCCGCCCTGGCCTCCCACCCGGGCCCGTCCGGCTCCCGCTGCCAGCGAGGCGTACCGAGCGACATCTGACTGGCGGCGATGGGGATGTTGAGCAGCAGCGTCTCGTAGAGGGTCCGCCCGAGGGGAACGACCACCCCGAGCTGTCCGAGCGGGCCGGTGGGGTTGCCGGTGGTCTTGTTGTTCCTGACGGCGGGATCCCCGTCCGCCCCGGACTTGATGGCGGCGGTGTCCCAGCACTGGGCGTGCAGCAGCCACCGCGCGGCCTCGGCCGGCGTCAGCTCCAGCACGTCTCCCTCGGTGCGGGACGAGAACAGCGGCACGTTGTTGCCGGTGGCCATGGTGGGCACGAGAAGCGCGGCGCCTTTGGTCTCCTTGTTCGACTGCTGGAGCCGGGGGGACTGGGCGAAAGGCGTCCCGGCGTCGAAGAGATCGAACCGGCGCCGATACTCATCGAGGTAATCCCCCAGCCGCTTCCGCTCCTCGCCGCTGAACTCCCCGCGCCGGAAGCGTTCCCCCCACTCGGCTTGGCCGGCCGGGCTCCCCAGGGCATCGATGACAACGGGCAACAAGACCTGCCGCAGCAGGGCAGGCACCTGAGTCGGCACCTCGACGACGAAGCCACTGAGGCGGTGAGCACTGAACAGGGCATCCCGTAACCCGAGATCGACGACGCCCCCGCCACCGAGCTCCCGCAGCGGCAGCCAGGGCATGTCACAGAGATTGAACTCCCTGTCTTGGTCGCGCACTTGGGCCTTGTCCCCAGGCACCGATCGCCTCCTCAGGTCCGAGGCCAAGAACCCTAGAGCCGCCCACTGACAACGGAGACGGGAAAGAGGCCGGATCCGGAAGGTTGGCGATTTCCGGCATGAGCACAGGCGTTCGTGACTATGCTGCCTCGCCGCTCACGGCGACCGCGCCTCCCGGCGGGATTTCACGTGCCCCTTGTGGTCACGAGTCCCAGCTCCGGGTCGTATCGCACCGCGAACTCACCGACCACGGCGGCCAGTTCTGCGTCCAGTACCAACGCCTTGCTGTGCCGGAGCCACGGATCGTCTCGCCACCCCGCCAGCGGCCCCAGGTCCCGTTCCGCCGCCTCGCTCAACCCGCCGCTCGGCAGGCGGACCGTTGCGCCCAGGACCTCGTCCAGCTGCTCGGGCGCGACCTCGCCGTTGACCGACAGGCGGCGGCCGGCCAGGGTCCGGTAGCCGAGGTCGTCGTCGCGCCGCACCAGGATCACCTCCGCGCTCGGCTCGCCGTCACGCACCAGCGCCCGGAACCGCTCGTCGTCCGACTCCCCGCGCCGGCCCGCGTAATGCAGTCCGGCGAGCGTCGGGCGGCCATGTTCGCCGCGCCGGGTCAGCAGATACTTCTCCGCCTTCGCCGCCCGCTCGGTCTGCCGTTGCGCCCACTCCTCGAACGCCTTTCGTTCGTCGGCCGCCGGATCACCGTCGTAGACACGCGCGACCAGCTCGGGCACCTGCCGTGGGATGGCCCACGCACCGCCATCGGCCGCCAGGACCTCCACGGCGGTGCGCAGCAGCAGGTACTCGCCGTAGATCGCCTTCGTCCCCGGGTCCCACCACAGTCCCCGTCCCTGTCCCCGGCGGGCGAAGCCGGTCACCACGACCTCCGGCGTCCGCAGCGCCTTCGGCCGCGCCGCCGGATGCGCGTGCCGGTGCAAACGGCCGATCCGCTGGAGCAGGTGGTCGATGGGCGCCACATCCGTGATGAGGATGTCCGCATCGACGTCGAACGACTGTTCCGCGATCTGTGTCGCGACGAGAATCAGCCGTTTGCCGGGCGCCACCCGCCCCGGACCCGGCCGGCCGAGCAACCGCAAGCAGGCTTCCGTCCGTTCGGCCCGGTCGGCGGCGTGCAAGCGGCCGTGCAGGAGCCGTACGTCGGCGTCGGCGCCGAAGTGTTCTCCGACAGCCCGGTACGTGTCCTGCGCCCGTGCCACGGTGTTGCGGATGACCAACGCGCAGCCGCCGTCCCGCAGCCGGTCGGCCAGCAGACCGGCCACGGCCCGGTCCCCGGCCCGCACGTGGCCCGGCGGCCGGTGGTCCTCGTCCGGTCGTTCGTCCGGCCGCTCGTCCCGTTCCTCGTCCAGGACGCGCACCGCGACCGCCAGGTCGTCACGCCACGACTGCGCGTGCTCGACCAGGAGTTGCGCGTCGCCCTTCCCGTCCAGCCAGGCCGCGGTGACGCTCGGGTAGCCGCCCGGCTCCGGCAGCAGCGCCCCCACCTCGAACACGTCGGCCGACGCCGCGCCCGCGAGATAGGCGCTCACCAACTCCTCGCGCTGCGCGGGCGGAAGGGTCGCGGAGAGCAGTACGACCGGGACCCGGCCCTGGCCGAGCCACCACAGGCCCTCCTTCAGGAACTGGGACATGTAGACGTCGGCCGCGTGGACTTCGTCCAGCACGACCACCTTCCCGGCCAGCCCGGCGCTGCGCAGCATGACGTGCTTGGTGCGGGTGGCGGCGAAGAGGAGCTGGTCGATGGTGCCGACGACGAAGGGGGTGAGCAGGCCGCGTTTGGCCCCGAGGAACCACTCGGCGGGGGCACGCCGTTCCGCCTCTCCGTCCTCCCCGCAGTCGATGGCGATGCCCGCGCCCATGCCCATGCCGTAGAGCGCGTCGTCGTCCGCCATGCCGAAGGGATCGGCGTCGTCCGCGTCGGCAGTGGCGCCCTCCAGCAGTTCCTTCCACTCCTTGGTGAAACGGCGCTTGCCGTGCAGCAGGGCGACTTCACTCTCCAGGCCGGGGCGGATGCGGGAGGTCCACTGACGCATCTCGGTGAACATCGGGTCGCACGTGGCCTGGGTGGGCATGCCGAGGAACGTGCCGTTGGCGCCGAACCGGGCACCGAGGATCTCGGCGGCCATCAGGGCGGCCTTCGTCTTTCCCTCACCCATGGGTGCCTCGACGATCAACAGGCCGGGTTCGGCCATGCGGTGGGCGATGTCGATCACGAACCGTTGCGAGGGCCGCGTGCCGTGCCCGAAGCGGTCACGGAACGCTTCGGGACCGGGCACGGGCATGCGCCGCCAACCGCCGTGGAGGCGGAGTGCGTTCCATGCGGCGCGGGCGCGTTCGCGGGAGCCGGCGAGACTGACCTTGTCGATGCTGTCCAGGCCGTCGAAGTGACGGTGATCGCTGGCGATCCAGTCGGCCATGACGATGAGGCCGCTGAGGGCGAGTTGAACGGCTCGGGACGGCACGGCGGTTGGCTGCACGGCGGTGAGGTCGGGGTAGCCGACGGCCCGGGTGAAGACGCCGACCACCGCTTCCTGCGCGGCTGCCCAGTCCGGGCCTCGCCCCTGAAGGTGACCGCGGGTTCTCCTGCCTTCGGCCAGGCCACCCTCATCGGGGAACGAGCCGTGGTGCCCGGCGACCAAGGGCCAGACCCAGGCGACGTGTTCGGGAGCCCACCCGGCCTGCGCAAGGCGTCGATCGAGCAAGGCGGCACCGGCTACGTCATGCCGACGTCTGTTCCGGGGGTTCTCGACAATGGCCCGATCCCAGCTCAGCCCGGCATCGCGGACGGCCTGAGCACATGTGGGGTCGACGCACTGGAAAGCGGGAGTGGCCTTGCCGCAGTCATGAATCCCACAGAGCCAGACGAACAGCCCCTTCCCCCGCCCCGCACCCCCGGCGACATCGTCCAGCACCCGTGTGAGCGCGTCGTCAAGGTAGTTGTCCCAGATCCGCTCGGCGACGGCAGCGGTGTCGAGCAGATGCGCGAGCAGCACACTCCGCGTACCGCCGCCTCTCGCCGGGGACTTCCCCCACAGGGCATCGAGCCACTGCCGCACGCGTGGATCGTCCATCTCCACCGATTCGGTCTCCTTCTCACCCCGGGGTTGTCAGTGCCTGCTGCGAGCATGGCGGCTGTGACTCCCTTACTGCTCAGTGACATTGAAGACGCCGTGTTCAGCAGCTGGGACGCTGATACGTGCACCCCGGAGTACCGTCCGCACTGGCACCCGGCCAACCCGGCACGGGACCAGTGCGGCGTCACTGCCATGGTCCTGAACGATCTGCTCGGGGGTGAGTTGATCCGCGGGGAGGTGCACGTCAACGGCGAACGGACGGACTACCACTGGTGGAACCGCCTGGGCATGGGCGTGGAAGTGGACCTCACCCGAGGCCAGTTCGGCCCGGAAGAAACGATCGTCGGCGGCATCGTGATCCCCCGCCCACCGACACTTGTCCGCCTCCGGACCGAGTACGAGCTGCTGCGCGACCGGGTACTGGAGAGGCTCTCGCGACGGCGGCATGCTGACTGACCCGCCCCCCGGAAGGTGCTGACCGCCTGATCGTCGCCCCTCAGCCCACCGCACCGAGTGAAAACCGCCTGACACCCCGAAGAACCCCCAGGTCAACAAGCATGGTCCCCGCGCACGCGGGGGTGTTCCGTCGTCACGGCGGGCCTTGTGCTGACGCAGGGTATGGTCCCCGCGCACGCGGGGGTGTTCCTAACCGACGGGGACCCAGGCCGGGGCATGGGATGGGGGTGCGGGCGCAGGCGTGGGCCGGGTGCTCATGCTCGCCTCCAGGGCGGAAGTCCGTGCGGACGACCGTAGGGAGCGGGCGCCGATGACGACCATGGCATTACACCGTTTTGCACGGGGTTACCCGAGAGAGGTAATCGCCTCGGTGATCCGGGCGCGGGCCTCACGGCCGTAGACGGCCATTTTCGCCAGCTCCGAGAAGGCCCTGCCGTACAGCGTGACCTCGCTGGGGGCGGAGACATTGACTGCGGCGGTCAGCAGCTCCGTGCTCGCCTGCTGGGTGTCGAAGAGGTAGAACGCCTCCAGCGGCCACACCGATCGCTCGGCGGTGAAGGGGATAACGCCGAGACTGATGTTCGGCAGGGCCATCACGGCGAGCAGATAGCCGAGTTGGTTCGCCATCGTCTCGGCGTTCCCGATGCGGTACCGCAGTACCGTCTCCTCCAGCAGGAAGGCGAAGGTCCGGCCGCCCTCGTACAGCACGCGTGACCGCTCGATCCGGGATGCCGCCGCTTCCTGCGAATCATCCGGTGTGCCCTGGAACGCCGCGATCCGCGCGAGCAGCGCTGTCGCGTACGCCTCGGTTTGCAGGACGCCGGGGACGACGTTGGAGACATACACGCGGAAGTGCCGGGTCCGCTCGTACAGCGGCAGTACCTCATCCTGCGCCCGCCGCATACCGTGTCCGTGCAGCTTCTTCCAGCGCACGTACATCTGGTCCGCCTGCCGACTGACCGTGATCAGCTCCGCGGCTTGGTCCTCGGCGCCGCAGGCCGCGCACCACGCCCGGATATCCGCGTCGGAGGGCGGAGTCTTCGCGTTCTCGATGCGGGAGGTCTTCGCGTCGCTCCAGCCGCACCGGCCGGCCAGGGCGCGTCCGCTCAGCCCGGCGTCGAGCCGGAGGTCCCGCAGTCTCGCGGCGAGAAGCCGACGGGCCTCCTGGGCTCGTGATGACGGGTGCGATGACATGGGTGGGGTGATGAGGCGGGGTCAGACCGAGAACTTCTCGTGCGGAATGCCGAGTTCCCACACGGCCTCGAACGCGGCGAGCACCCGGGCGACGATGTGCGGCTCCGTGCGCACCTCCCAGCGCGGCTCGCTCCAGTTGCCACGGCCGTCGAAGTGATTGAAGAGTACCGACGTGTCATCGAAGACCCACAGGTCGTTTCCCGGCAGCAGCAGATCCGACGCCTGCCGCCGGGGAAGCCACCGCACAGCCTCACCAGCGGTGATGTTGACCGACGTACCGGCGTGCTCGTACCTGATGTAGTCGCTCACCGGCTCGGAGACAACCCGCGCCCGACGCATCGTGACGCCCCGGGCAACGGTTTCCCGGACGAGATCCACCCACGGCGCCCAGTACGCCGAAGCGGGGTCCGTATCGCGTTCCCCGGTTGTCCGCCAGCGCTCGAAATCGGCGGCCTCGTCGCCCACGCCGTAGGAGTCGCGCATCTCCAGGTGCGCGGCTGAGCGCCGCGCGGCGCTCAGCAGGTCAAGAAAGCCCGGCCCGCTCTGCGACATCGCATGCCTCCCTCAGCATCGGCACCATCCTGGCGGGAATCCGGATCACCGCTTCGTGCGGGGGGATGCCGGGCTCGTGTCCCGGCGGTGGAGTCGCGATGACCTCGGCCTCGAGCGCGGGTCCCGGCCGCCAGCCCTGAACGACCAATTCTGCGTTCTCCTCGTCCAGCCAGATCGTGGGCGACCCCTGCTGGCCGGTCTCCGGGTCCACCGCGATGAACCGTAGTGCCATGGCCGTCTCCTACGTGCGCGTGGGTTACGTCAGCTTGCACGACCATCACGCCCGCGACAGAGTGCGTCAAGGGGGACCTGGTCCCGCCCAACGACGAAATGCCCCGTTCGTCGCCCCCATGGAGGGGGCAGTGAACGGGGCATTTCTCCTCGTGTGGCCGATCGTCGGCGGTGAGCCACGCGGTTGGGCGATCCACTCGAACGAGGTCGTCCACTACCTCGTCCACGGTTCGTCCGCAGGCTCAGCCGTGCACTCGGGCGGGCGACCGGATACATGCCCGGCGACTCCGCCCAGGGCAGTCGGCGCGCAGACCGCAGACCGCAGACCGTGTCCGGGAAGAACTTCTCGATCCCGGCCCACAGCCACGTGGGGCCAGGGCGGCCGAGCGGTGAGCCTCTTTCTACCGGCTCTTGTACGGGTTGACGCCGGGGCCGCGTAGTTCCGAGGCTTTCGCCCTGTCGCGCCGTGGCACGCCCCATGTGTCGAACTGACGCGTGAGCCACGTGGCGGAGACCTTGAGGCTCCGCGCGAGACCGCTCATCGGTTCCTGACCGTCGAGATAACGACCCGTGACTTGCTCCCGGTTGGCGACCCCCCAGTCGCGCGCTTCCTTTCCCTTCAGGTCGTGAACCACGTCTTTCCTTCTTGTTCCTGGATCTGATCTGTGTCGGCAGCCACGAGCCGCTCCGGCGGCAGATAGAGGACCACACCACAGGACGGGCATCGTTTTCCCTCCGGTGAATCTTCCAGTTCCGCCCCGGGGTGCGCGCATTGGCTGCTCATCGCCGGTCCTTCCCGTTCTCCGACTGGTCGCGGATACGAAAGGCGCAGATCAAGCGCCATCCCGGTACTTGCGATCTGCCTGGCGCAGGAATGCCAGACCCATCGCACCGCTCATGCCGCGTCCCCAAGAAATTCGATGTCCTCGGGAGCCGCCCTCCACTCGTACCCGCCCCCGGGAGGACGGATGTAAATTTCGGTTTCCCGCTTCCTCGGGCCCGTTTTCCCGTCCCCTGACCAACACACCAGCACACCGCGAAGCGTGCCTTCCCTCCCGGTCGCCCGGTCACGTACAGGGCGGAGACGGAAGGATCCGAGCCGCGGAGCATCGCTGGCGTAGACCAGCTGCCGGAACGCCGCTTCATCGGGTGGAAGTGGGCGTGGCGAACGAAACGCGAGCCCGCACGTATGCATAGGTCTCTCCTGAATACCGGCCGGCACAGGCGGTTGTCGTCTTCCTCGGGCAGGAGACGGAGAGCTGAGGCCGAGTGGGATGCCACGTCATTCGTCACATCTATGACGGACCCGAATTCCACGCCCTCCCGCCGTCCTCACGAGTCTCCACCACGGCGCCGTGACCCCGGACGGATTCCCGACAGCCGCCGCAATCGGCATGAGAGACCCGACATAACGGAGAGTGACTGCCGCCACCGTTGTTGAGCCAGAACCGAACGAACTAGCCACTCGGGCATCACGGAATGTAGCTGGCTTCGGGCAGGCACGCCCTGGGCCGACGTTCCTTGCACCGGACCATGCCGAACCCCGGGGTACCGATGCTTGTCGCCCAGAAGGCAGGCACCCTCCAGACACCCTGTGAGACCACGCGCGTGGGGGCGATAGCGTCGTCCCCACGCACGCGGGGGTGTTCCTTCGCAACGGCTCTGTACCGGAGAGCGGGCGGTCATTCCCACGTGTGCGACAGTCTTTCCCCGCGGTGTCCCCGGGGGCGGTTGTCGGGACGTACGAGGGTTCCGGCCGCAGCGATCGCGATGCCGCCGACCCCGCGCACGCGGGGTGTTCCCTGCTGGGTTGCGTGGCCGCGTTGGGCGTCTCGGTTGTCCCCGCGCGCGGGGATGTGCGAGTCACCGCGTGCGGCAGTTCTGCTTTGGCCGGGCGGTGTCCCGAGAATCGCCAAGAAACCTGCCTGGGAGTCGGCCAGGAAGCCGCCGTGACGGCCTTCGGTGGGGGCCTGGCTGCTTGCCAGCGCGCCCCTTGAAGGGCTGCCGTCTCGACCCTCGCGCGGGCCCCGTCAGCGCGCGTCCGCGGCCTGGGGTGATGTGCTCTGAACTGGGCTTTCGCGTCATCCGGCCGTACCGTCTTACCGGACCTGAGAGGGGGCCGGATGGACCGGAACATCCGCACGGTCGAAGACGTGCTGAAGCTCCTGGACGATCTGTTCGTGCCGGGGGCCGACCGGTGGACGGGTGATGCCGCCGCCTGGTGGGACGGCTTCTACGCCGACCGCTCGCGGCCCGTCCCGTTCTTCGTGGCGAAGCCGGACGAGAATCTCGTCTCGTACCTCGACCGAGGTCTCATCGCCCCCGGCCGCGCTCTCGACCTGGGGTGCGGTCCGGGTCGTAACGCCCTCCATCTCGCCTCGTTCGGGTTCCAGGTCGACGCCGTCGACCTCTCCCCCGCCGCCATCGCCTGGGCCGAGGAACGCGCCCGCGAGGCCGGGGCCGATGTCCGGTTCCGCTGCGGCGACGCCTTCCCCCTCGCCGCGACCGCACTCGGCGGCCCGTACGACCTCATCTACGACTCGGGGTGCTTCCACCACCTGCCACCCCACCGCCGCATCAGCTACCTGGCCCTACTCGACCAAACGCTCGCCCCCGGCGGCCACTTCGCCCTCACCTGCTTCGCGGCCGGGGACGGGGGCGGGTCACAACTCCCGGACGCGGCGTTCTACCGCGACGCCCGCCTCCACGGCGGCCTCGCGTACACGCCGGAGTCCCTGCGCTGGATCTTCTCCGACCTGACGGAGGTCGAACTGCGCCGCATGCACGACGAACCGCCTCAGTCCCCGTACTTCGGCGAGGCATTCCTGTGGACGGCCCTCTTCCGCCGCGACGCCGAGGCTCCGGCCGACTGAAGCAGCCCTTCCGTCGCCGCCCCTGGCAGCTGCCAACGACGATCACGGGTTCTCGCCGCGGGCGACCTGACAGTTCTCGGTCCTCCCCGGTCGGTGCCGGGCCGAGCAGCGAGGCAGCAACGAGCGCCGGGGCAGCCAACGTTCGCCCTGTCGTAAGGCCCGGCCTGTCGACTGCTACGGCCGCTGGCGACAATTGACCGGTGAGTGTCGTCGAACGCCCGATTCCGCCCATGAACGCCGACGAGCGCACCACGCTCGAAGGATGGCTTGACTTTCACCGTGCCACCCTCGCCATGAAGTGCGAGGGTCTGGACGATGAGCAGGCCGCCGTCGCGTCCGTACCACCGTCCGGCTTCACTCTGACCGGCCTCGTCCAGCACATGGCGGAGGTGGAACGGAACTGGTTCCGCCGGGTGTTCGCCGGAGAACAGGCCCCTCCCCTCTACGACCCGCGGGCCGATCCGGACGGTCCCGACGGTGGCTTCGCGCTCGCTGAGGGCGCCACCCTGCGCGATGCCCTCGCCACCTGGCGCGCGGAAGTCGCCCGTGCCCGCGAGCATTGCGCCGACCGTGCCCTGACGGACACGGGCCGCTTCATGGAACAGGACGTCAGCCTCCGCTGGATCTACGTCCACATGATCGAGGAGTACGCCCGCCACAACGGCCACGCCGACCTGATCCGGGAACGCATCGACGGCGTCACCGGCGTATAGCTGCCGACGACGGCGCGCGGGCGCCGGCCGTTCGCGTCGCGGTTCCGGTCTCTGTCACAGCATCGTGCAGGACATACCTGCCGTTCCGATCTGGAGCCTGACCGGACTGGCCGCTTCCCCGGTCGCCGAGGCTCGGCGCGGAAGGCATCTCCTTTCTCCGGAGCAAACGTGCGGCGACACCTCGTCCCGCGCGGGAATCCGGAGTGCTCCGCAGGAGGAGCATGGTCTTCAGGCGCCTGATCAAAAATTTCTGCCTGGATGCCCGGCCCGCTCCATCTCGGACAGTTACTCCCACAACCGATTGCTTCCCGCCAACGCCCGTGACATACCAGTCGCGTTGACCGCACGGCTCGCTCCCCGGAGAAGGGCCGTGCGCCGTCCCACACTCCGAGGAGTTCCCATGCTGACGAACATGCTCGCCCACCTCGCCCGCCTCGCGGGCTGGCTGATCTGATCAGCCCCCGGCGGGCCAGGCGCAGCCTCCCGCTGCCCGGCCCTGAGACGACGACTGCCTTCACCCTCATACCCAGTCGGGGGGAAGGCGGTCGTCATCCACGTAGGTGTCTTCGGCATGGACGAGGGACAGATCTCGGATCAGCCTTCGATTGCCGAGGCACCTCCCGTGCCCGAACCACCCCCGATTCGGCCACCCGGACGGTTGTCCGCCGGTCCCCGCTCTGTGCCACGCTGTGCCCGGGCGGGGACGCCCCCTCGCACACAACCGGCAGGAGGACGCTGGTGGATCGCACCGAGTGGCACGATCTGCCGTCGGCGGCGCGGGCCGTCGTCGAGCGGCATACCGGGCCTGTGGTGAAGGCCGAGGGGGCGCCGCACGGGGTCATGTCCCGGCTCGCGTGCACCGTTCATTCCCGGGAGGGCCGCGTGTTCGTCAAGGGTGGACGGGTGACAGACCCGCGGGCATGGGTGTGCCGGCACGAAGCCGCCGTGACCCGCGTGGCGCCACGCGCGCCGCGCGTTCTGTGGGAGGCCGAGGCGGGAGGATGGCTGCTCACCGGATACGAGTACGTAGACGGGCAACACCCGGACCTGTCCCCCGGGTCGCCGGACGTCGCGGCCCTGATGCGCACCCTCGTCGCCGTGTCGGCAACTCCCTGGCCCGAGGCGCTGCGGAAGCGTCCGCTCAACGACCGCTACGCCGAATTCCTGCCCCCCGAGGTGCCGCCCGAACTCCTCGGCCGCTCACTGGCCCACACGGACATGTCACCGCTGAACATGCTTGTCGTCCCGAACGGTGAACTGCTGCTGCACTGGGCCCTTGCCTGCCCCGGACCGGTCTGGGCCGATGCCGCGCTCAGCGTGCCCCGGTTGATCGCCGCCGGCCACACCCCGGCAGAGGCCGAGGCCACGGTCCGGCAGGTGCCCGCGTTCCGCGCCGCCCCCGCCGAGGCCGTGACCACGTTCGCGCGCACGGTGCACAGCGCATGGGAGACATGGGAGCGGACCCGCCCGCTCCCACACCGCGCCGCACTCACCACCGCCGCACGTGCCTGGGCCGAACACCGAGGCAGCAAGTAGCAGGCCGCGATTGCCCGCTCCTCCGGCGGCCGTGGGCGTGCTCGGACCCGGGTCGCCGCCTCAGCGAGGTGGCTGTACAAACGGGGTCCAGCCGGTGCTGTGGTTATCGCGGCGGTGCGGTGTCTGGCGGCGGGTGGCCCAGAGGACCGTGGTGGGGCGGAGGGTCAGGATCTCGCCGGTGGTGAACTGCACGCGTTTCCCGCCCTGTGGGAGGGCGGACATGTCCTCGACGGTGAACGCCTGGCCGCCGACCAGGAGTTGGTCGCCGCACCGGATCGTGGACGCGTCGACCTCCACGGTCACCATCACCCCGGCCCCCGACGAAACGGCCGTCACCGCTCACCACCCGTCTGCGAGATCCGGCGCAAGGCCCGGCGCAGAGCCTCATGGCACGGACAGTCGCACGCCTCGTAGATCACCGAACTCTCGCGCGGCGGAGGCGGCGCCTCAGCCTTCGTGCACGCCTCGTGATCGTTCATACAGCACTCCGGACTGCGGTACCCCGCCAGGATCCCGCCCTCCACCGGCCCACCGATCACTTCGGCCAGCGCGTCGTGGAGATACTTCGCATCCGTCAGACACGAACCCCGCGGCGGGATCAGCCACCGAGTGCTGGGAGCACCCCACCACGAACCTTTGACCCACGAGGCAGGCGGAACAGCCACGTACCGGCCCCGACCGACGACCTTCACGCCCGGCAAACACCAGCCTTCAGCCGTCGCCGGGTGAATCAGCCACGTCAGTATCTGCTGCACCTGGTCCTCGATCACCGGACCCGACCGATCGTGGAGACGCGCGATCCCATAGAAGGCGGTATTGCTCGACACACGCACCGCATCGAACCACCGACCGCACGGCAGCGTCCGCACGCCGTGGTTGTCGGTGGGCACCCACTCGGGTACCGCCGAGGTTGTCGTCATGGTCGGCCCCCATGCACAGACAGTGAAGTGACACTCACATGGTGGTGGCATGGAAGGGGCCCAACTATCAGAGCCGACTGATAGTCAGGGGCAACGCCTCACGCTCGGCTACATGCCGAGCCAGGAGCCGAAGCTGATGAACGAGTGCGGCAGTTGCCGCTTCGCCGCGTCCAGTCCGGCGTACGTCTCACGAACGGTGGGGTGGTACCGGGTCTGCTGCGGCGCCAGCCTTCGTGCTTCCTGAAGACTGGCGAAGGCGGCGTCGGTATGTCCGGTCCACAACTGTGCCCTGGCCACTTCGGCGTGGTGATGCGCGAGCCGGGAGCGCGGCCAGTCGGCCGGTGCGGTCACCTGCCGGGCGCTGGTCACCGCTTCGTCGTAGAGGTCGAGTTCGGCCAGTACGGACACCCGGTGAACCATGACATTCGTGGGGCCGAAGGACAACCAGTGCACGCGTTCGGCAGGGCCGGTCTGGTCGGCGATGCGCTCGGCTTCCGCCAAGTGCCCCTCGGCTGCGGACTGATCCTTTTCCCGGCCGGCGAGTACGGCTGCGCCGAGGTGCAGTTGCCCTGTGACGACGCTGCGCTCCTGCCCTGAGTCCGCCTGCTCCAGCACTGCCAGGCCACGGGCCACGAGTTGCTGCCCTCGCCGGTAGTTGCCGTCCCGGAGGTAGGCAAGCGCACGCATGTACTGGCGCATGCTGGAGAGCGGCGCGGCGGAGCCGCGCTGGGCCGCCCAGTCCATGCGGTCCAGCGCGACCGTGCAGAGATCGGTGAAGCCGAGTTTCGTGGTGACGTCGTACGCAGTGCGATAGGTGGACGCCAGCAGCCGCCATGATCGGTCGCTCGGCGTGGAGTAGGCGGTCGTCGTGGCCTCGTGGATCAGACCCGGGAGTTGGGCGGCAGCCTTCTTGATGTCGGTGGCCCGGACGAGGGCGCACAGTGCCTCGGCGTGTGTCTCCAGCTCGGCCAGGGGTCGTGGCGTCACGTCTTCGTCGGGGCCGAGGTCGTAGACATCCAGTGCCTCGCGGATGGGCTGGATGAGTCCGTCGAGTTGGTCATGCCGCAACTCGTCCATGTAGGGCTGGCCGGTCAGTTCGGTGACCGGGACGGAGAGCGCGCGGGCGAGGGCACCGATGACGGAGGGACTGGCCGGCATCACGCCCTGCTCCACTTTGGTGATGGTGGAGTAGGAGACATGGGACAGATCCGCCAGCTCGCGCTGCGTGAGACGACGGACTTTCCGGGCCCGCTTGATACGGGCGCCGGTGTGCTCGCCAGTGCTGCTGTATGGCATGCCAGCTCCGTTCTGCGTGACAAGAAGACCGTACCCGTGAGCGGTGGCGCGAGAACAGCGAACGGCCCCCTCCGGGTTGACGGCGGGGGTGCGGGGCTCCTGCTCCCGGCACGGACTCTGTGGTCGTGAAGTGGGGTGGGCAGTACGGTGAGGTCCTGATGTTCGGGGGCGCGACGAACCTGCCAAGGGGGTACGCGGGGGTACAGATGACGTGCGCACCAAACGAAAACTGCCACTGCCCCCGGAAAAACCGCAGGTCAATTAGTGTGGTCCCCGCGCATGCGGGGGTGGTCCTTCCGTGCCGGTTATGCGGCGGAGACTTAATCGGTGGTCCCCGCGCATGCGGGGGTGGTCCTTCTTTTGGGGTGCATCGTTCGGGTTGGGCTATGTGGTCCCCGCGCATGCGGGGGTGGTCCCACGAGCGACCACCTGGAGGAGCTGGCTGCGGCGTGGTCCCCGCGCATGCGGGGGTGGTCCCGGTATGGGCGTGTTCAGCGGCACGGCCATGAAGTGGTCCCCGCGCATGCGGGGGTGGTCCTCCCCGCGCTGTTACAACGCGGTGGACGCCGGGGTGGTCCCCGCGCATGCGGGGGTGGTCCCTTCGACGCCAGCTCCTCTTCCCTCGCCGTCGTGCGGTCCCCGCGCATGCGGGGGTGGTCCTGCGTCCCCACGGAGACGGCCCACGTACGCATCGCGGTCCCCGCGCATGCGGGGGTGGTCCGGTGCTGTGCGAGCGCGAGGCCGTGCGGCTGCGGTAGTCCCCGCGCATGCGGGTGCGCGTTGGTAAGGAGCAGGTATTCGCTGTGGATCAGCGAGCGGCGTTGCCGCTTCGGGTGCGGATACGGTGTGGTGTCTGGCGGCGGGTGGCCCACAGGACCGTGGTGGGGCGGAGGGTCAGGATCTCGCCGGTGGCGAACTGCACGCGTTTCCCGCCCTGTGGGAGGGCGGACATGTCCTGGACGGTGAACGCTTGGCCGCCGACCAGGAGTTGGTCGCCACGCCGGATCGTGGACGCGTCGACCTCCACCGTCACCATCACCCCGGCTCCCGCCGAAACGGCCGTCACCGCTCACCACCCGTCTGCGAGATCCGGCGCAGGGCCCGGCGCAGAGCCTCATGGCACGGACAGTCGCACGCCTCGTAGATCACCGAACTCTCGCGCGGCGGAGGCGGCGCCTCGGCCTTCGTGCACGCCTCGTGGTCGTTCATGCAGCACTCCGGACTGCGGTACCCGGCCGTCCCGTTCATGGCGGGTGTTTCCCTGATGACCTCGGCCAGCACGTCGTGAAGGCTCTTCGCGTCCGTCAGGCACGTGCCGTGCGGCGGAATCAGCCACCGGGTGGAAGGAGCTCCCGACCATTGGCCGTTCACCCATGACGCGGGTGGCACCGCCAAGTAACGTCCCCGGCCGGCCACTTTGATGCCCGGAAGGTGCCAGTCCTCGGCCGCACCTGGGAGGACCAGCCAGGCCAGTATCTGCTGCACCTGGGCCTCGATCACCGGACCCGACCGATCCCGAAGGCGCGCGACCGCGTAGAGGGCGGTGTTGCTCGGCACCCGTACCGCGTCGAACCACCGACCGCACGGCAGCGTCCGCACACCCTGCCCCGTGCCGGGCAGCCATTCGGGCGAACGGCTGGGGTGTGGGAAGGGAGAGCGTTGTGGAGCAGCAGGCATGTTCCTCTCCTGTGACGTTTCGTGTACGCACCGTCTCTGCCTGCACGCTATGGAGTTGGGTGATCGTTGCTCAACGGCACTATCACCTGGCGGATTCGGGGAGTGCCACACACTGCTACAGGGGAAGCCGTACCGCCTCCGCGAGGGCCCGCATCTCTGGTGTGAGTGTCCGGCGTTTACGGACGATGAGCGCCAAGGTCTCCTTGGCGTAGCGCTGATGCGGCAGCCACTGGGGGGCATCGCGGTGCACGCCGAGCAGGGTTTCCATCGCGTCGCCGTGTCGCCGGGTGAGCACCTGTGCGTGGGCGAGGTCCAGCAGGTGGCGGTTCCGGTTGCCGAAGGTCGGCGGGAGGGCTGTGGCATGGATCTTGCCTGCCAGGCGCAGCACTTGGTCGGGGCGTTCTTCGACCATGGCCTGTTCGGCGTGCTGCATCGCCACGGTGAGGCGCGAGAAGCGCCTGATGAAACCGGCGCGGCGTGTGGTGGCGGAGGTGGTGGCGGGCCCGAGCATGACCGCTGCCGCTGTCGCGAGACGGAGGGCGTGTTGCGCTTCATCGGGCCGGTTGTCACGCGATGCCGTAGCGGCCACCCGCAGCAACAGCCAGCCCCACGCGCTCAACTCGCTCGCGCCGGCTTGGGAGAGGCGAGGTTCGAGGTCGTCGGCCCAACGGATCGCCAGCGCACGCGACTCCGCGAGCCGTCCCCGGCGGAGCAGGAGCCAGCACTGGTTGTTGGCGAGCGCGGCACCGTGGACGGCGTCCGGGACGTCGCGCTCGGCCGTGGCGAACGCCAGCTCGGCGGCGTCGTAGTTCCGGGTCTGGGTCATGAGTCGACCCGTGATCTGCATGACGCGCATCCGGACTGCCGGGCCCTTGGGGTCCAGATCGGCGAGGGTGGTGGCGTCACGGATCAGGCGCGGGAGGAGTTCACCGACCGCGTCCAGATTGCCGCCTGTGTACAAGGCGATTGCGGAGTCCAGCGCGTCGAGGACGCCTGCGGCGGTGGGGGGTGCGTCGATGTCGTCGCGGGGTGGGGTAGTGGTGAGGGCGGCGCGGACACCGGCCCATCGTGCGGCGTCGGAGCCGGTTGCGGGGTCGGCGTCACCGGCCTCGGCGGCGATGAGCCGGGTGGTGGGGATACGGAGAGCGGCGGCGAGTTTGCGGGCGGTCTCCAGGCGGGTGTCCTGGCGGTCGCCTTGTTCGAGCTTGCGGATGAGGGAGAGCGATACGCCGGATTCGCGGGCGAGGTCCCGTTGGTGGAGGCCGGCGCGCTTGCGGGCCTCCTTCAGGCGCTCTCCGAAACTGCTGGCGGCCATGGGGTTACGCTCCGTTCGGGATGACACCAGGACGGTACCCGTGAGGGGTGGCAGCGGAACAGCGTGCGACTACGCGGGGTTGACGCTGCGGTGGGTGCGGTCCTGCCCCTGGGGCGCGGGTCCTGCTGTGGTGGGCGGGTGGGCAGTACGGTGATGTGCAGGTAGGCACCGAAGGCAACTGCCAAGGAACGTGCATGAGGTCACAGAGGTCGTGCGCACTAAACGAAAACGGCCTCATCCTTCGGAGAAGCCGCAGGTCAACTAGCGTGGTCCCCGCGCACGCGGGGGTGTTCCGGTGGTCAGCACGGGCAGAACCGACTGGCGGACGTGGTCCCCGCGCACGCGGGGGTGTTCCGCCCCGCCACGGCGCGGGGCGCGTGGCCGGGGCCTTGGGGTGGTCCCCGCGCACGCGGGGGTGTTCCGGGGATGAGGGGCCACTCGGTGCGCACACTGTCGTGGTCCCCGCGCACGCGGGGGTGTTCCCTACGACCCCGCCGAGACCAGCCACGCGGTCCTGTGGTCCCCGCGCACGCGGGGGTGTTCCCGCCTTGCGGTACTGAGCGACTTCGGACGGCTGGTGGTCCCCGCGCACGCGGGGGTGTTCCCCTCGAACTCCCGGCCTCCGCCACCGCGGAGTCGTGGTCCCCGCGCACGCGAGGGTGTTCCCCTCGAACTCCCGGCCTCCGCCACCGCGGAGTCGTGGTCCCCGCGCACGCGGGGGTGTTCCGTCAGGCAGGTTCGACCGCCAGTCCCTTCTGCGGTGGTCCCCGCGCACGCGGGGGTGTTCCCGGACACGTGGAGCGGCCGGTCCGCCGCCCCGTGTGGTCCCCGCGCACGCGGGGGTGTTCCTGTTCTGACCGGTCGAGATGCCGGAGTGCTGCGGTGGTCCCCGCGCACGCGGGGGTGTTCCGTCCGTCTACTTTGTTGCGCACCCGCCTGACCCGTGGTCCCCGCGCACGCGGGGGTGTTCCCCGCGACGTCGCCACCGTGGTCGCCCGGGACGAGTGGTCCCCGCGCACGCGGGGGTGTTCCGTACGCCAAGGACCGCCCCCGCGGCTACCGCCTGTGGTCCCCGCGCACGCGGGGGTGTTCCCGTCCACCTCCTTCGGCGTCGCCGATCGTCTTCGTGGTCCCCGCGCACGCGGGGGTGTTCCGTCGCAGTCCGGGGACGGGGTGCGCCGGCCGCGGTGGTCCCCGCGCATGCGGGCGTTCCGAAAACGAGGCCCCGAGTCGATCACCGTGACCGGTGGCCCGCGCACGCGGGGTTCGTGGGGCTTAGCCGTCTTCACGCTGTGCGGCTATGCGTGCACCATAGGTTACGGTCGGTGTGATTCGGGAGGATGACCGTGGCACGTGCGGTGAGGCGCAGGGTCGTGGGGGTGGTCGGGGTGCTGGCTGTGGCTCTGGGGG
>NZ_JBPQTQ010000017.1:0-58685 GCF_051386415.1 Streptomyces sp. URMC 129 | reverse complement strand
AAGGTCGGTGACATGTACGGCCGGAAGGGCGCCTACCTCACCGCGATCGTCATCTTCCTGGTCGGCTCCGCGCTCTCGGCCACGCTCTCCCCCGCTTCCTGACTTACTTGCCGCCCGGCTGGTTGACGTACCCTTGGAACGCTAAATCGGTTACTAACCGGTCGTCAAGCAAGTTTGCGGGAGCGCGGGGAGCACGATGAACAGCACACGGCGGACACGGCGGTCCGACACCCGCCAGCGCATCCGGGACGTCGCCATGGAGCTGTTCGCCGAGCAGGGGTACGAGAAGACGTCGCTCCGCGAGATCGCCGAGCGCCTCGACGTCACCAAGGCCGCGCTCTACTACCACTTCCGGACCAAGGAGGACATCCTCGCCGACCTGGTCGCGGACCTGACCCGGCCGATGGAGGAGCTGGTCGCGTGGGCGCGCGAGCAGCCGCCGACGCTGGCCACCCGGCGCGCGGTGCTGCGCCGTTACAGCGAGGCGCTGAGCTCGGCGGAGCCGCTGTTCCGCTTCCTCCAGGAGAACCAGGCGGCGCTGCGCGAGCTGAGGATCGGGCCGGACATCAAGGAGCGCCTGATGACCATGAGCGACCTGATGCTGCCCGAGGGGGCCACGCCGACCGACCGGATGCGCTGCGTGGCCGCGGTCTTCACGCTGCACGCGGGCATGCACGCGACGCACGTCGGCGCCGACCGGGAGGAGAGACGGCTGGCCGCGCTGGAGGTCGCGCTCGAACTGGTCGAACGGGCGCACGCCGGAACCGGCGCCTGAGCGTCCCGCCGCGCGTCGCGCGGCGGGGGGAGCGGACGTCGCGCCGGACCGGCGGGACGTCGCGCGGAGGCCGCCACCGAACGCGAAGTCCGCCGTCAAACCACCTTTGTCAGAGATTCATCTGCATAGGTGATTTTATCTGTTTGTCTCGCGCCGCGGGTCGGCTCTCCGGCGCACCCTGGGAAGACATGGGACGCCGAAGATCGCCAAGGGAGTCCCATGAACGACACCGGCGCCAGCGTTCTCCACGTGCCCGTCCTCGTCGTCGGCGGCGGCGCGGCCGGGCTGACCGCCTCGATGCTGCTGAGCCGGATGGGGGTCCGTTCCCTGCTGGTCAGCGCCTCGCCCTCGACCTCCGACCTCCCCAAGGCCCACGTCATCAACCAGCGCGCCATGGAGATCCTGCGCGACGTCGGCCTCGCCGAATCCGTCTACGCCGCCTCGACGCCCGCCGAGCAGATGGCCTACTGCGGCTGGTACGTCGGCCTGGCCGGTGACGGCCCCGACTACGGACGCCGGGTCGCCGTCCTGGAGTCGTGGGGCGCGGGCGGCCGTTCGCCGGAGTGGCTGGCGGCCAGCCCGGAGCGGCAGGCCAACCTCCCGCAGATCCGCCTGGAGCCGAGGCTGCGGGCGCGCGCCGAGGAGCTGGCGCCCGGCGGGGTCCGTTTCCACCACGAGCTGACCGCGTTCACGCAGGACGCGGACGGCGTCACCGCCGCCGTCACCGACCTGGGCACCGGCGCCTCGTACCGGGTGCGGGCGCGGTACCTGCTGGGCTGCGACGGCGGCCGGACGGTCGGACCGGCCCTCGGCGTGCGGCTGGAGGGGGTGCGGGACGTCGCCCGCATGGTCTCGTTCCACTTCTCCGCCGACCTGTCGCGCTGGGCCGCGGACCCGGAGGTGCTGATCCGGTGGCTCGGGCTGCCGGACCTCGGCGCGGGCGGCGTGCTGGTGCCGATGGGTCCGGAGCGGTGGGGGCCGGAGTCGGAGGAGTGGGCGTTCCACCTGCACTACGGGCCCGAGGACGTCCGCGCCCTGAGCGACGAGGCCGTGCTCGCCGACCTCCGCACCGCGCTGGGGCTCGGCACCGCCGACCTGACGGTCCACCGGATATCGCGGTGGTCGGTGGAGGGGGTGACGGCGGACCGGTTCCGGACCGGCCGCGTCTTCCTGGCCGGTGACGCCGCGCACCGCCACCCGCCGACCGGCGGCCTGGGCCTCACGTCCGCGATGCACGACGTGCAGAACCTGACGTGGAAGCTTGCCGCCGTGCTCGGCGGCCACGCCGGGGACGCGCTGCTCGACAGCTACGAGCGGGAGCGCCGCCCGATAGACGCCGCGAACGTCCGGCGCTCGCTGGAGAACGCGGTCAACCAGCTGGCCATAACGGCCCTGTTCGGCCTCAGCCCGGACGTCCCGCCCGGGGAGAACTGGCGCCGGGTCCGCCGCCTGTGGAGCGACGACCCGGCCGACGCGGAGGTCCGGCGGGCCTTCCGGCGGACCGTGGCCGCGCAGTCGATGGAGTTCGACGAGCTGGGCGTCGAGTTCGGCTACACCTACGACGCCACGGGCGCGATCGTCCCCGACGGCACGCCGCCGCCCGAGAACCCCGACCCGGTCCGCCTCTACCAGCCCGCCGCCCGGCCCGGCCATCCGCTGCCGCACGCGTGGCTGGAGGACGAGGACGGCGCGCGGCTGCCGCTCGCCCGGCTGGTACGGCCCGGCCGGTTCCTGCTGGTCGCCGGGGAGGACGGGCAGGCGTGGTGCGACGCGGCGGAGAAGGTCGCCGCCCGGACGTCGCTGCCGCTGGACGCCGTGCGGGTCGGCCATCTGGACGGGGACTACCGGGACATCCGCTCCACCTGGACCCGCTGGCGCGGCCACACCCCGGCCGGCGCGGTGCTGGTGCGCCCGGACCGTTTCATCGCCTGGCGCGCGCCGGACGCCTCCGGGGCACCGGCCACGGCGCTGGCGGACGCCCTGGACGCGCTGCTGGGACGGAACGCGGAACGCCCCGGTCACCGTTGACCGGGGTCGTCGGGGCGTGGGTCAGAACTGCCAGGACAGGGTGCCGTCCCCCATCGCCAGGACGGCGAGAAGGACCAGGTCGGCGGCGCCGAGGGCCAGCCCGGCGGAGGCCCGCAGACGGCGGCTCGTGCCGGTGAGGAGCGCGCGGGCCCCGAGGACCAGGGCGACGGGGCCCAGCACGATGTTGAACACCAGCAGGCCGACGAGCCCGGTGACGAACGACCAGACGGCCATCACGTCCGCCGTGCGGGCCGGGGTCCGGGCAGGGGTCCCGGTTCGGGTCTCGATGGGCGTCTCGGTCCGGGTCACCACCACAGGCCCCTCCTCCGCTCGCGGACGGCGACGACGGCCAGCCAGCAGGCGATGACACCCCCGGCGGCGACCGAGGCGGCGGGCGGGATGTGCGCCACCGTGCCGGTGAAGAGTCCCAGCAGCGCGAAGGCTGCCACGAGAGCGATCACGATCAGTCCTCCCTACTCTCAGTAGGCTACTGCGAGTAGGGTACCGCGAGTAGCCTACTGGCGGTAGGTTCCCCTCCGTGACAAGGCAGCGCATGACCCGTGCCGAGCGGGAGCGGCAGATCCTCACCGTCGCCGAGGGCCTGTTCTCCGAGCGCGGGTTCCTCCGGGCGACGATGGACGAACTGGCCGAACGCGTCGGCGTCTCCAAGCCGGTGATCTACGACTACTTCGGCTCCAAGGAGGGCCTTCTCCTCGCGATCCTCACCCGCGCCCGCACCGAGCTGCACGAGGCGACGCTGGAGGCGGTCAAGGACGCGCCCGACGCCCGCGCGGGCCTGCGCAGCTCGTTCGTGGCGTTCTTCCGTTTCATCGAGGACCACCGCCAGGCCTGGTCGGTCCTCAACCGGGAGGCGTCCCTGCTGGCGGGCAGCGCGGGCGCCGCGCTGGAGACGCTGCGCCGCCAGCAGGCGGACTTCATCGCGGGGTTCCTCGCCGGCCACGACCTGACCCCGCACGGACGGGCGGCCGACATGTACGCCCAGATCGTCGTCGGCGCGGGCGAACGCCTCGCGCTGTGGCTGGAGGACAAGCCGGAGGTCACCGCGGAGGAGGCGGCGGACACCATGATGTCCGCCCTCTGGACCGGCCTGGGCGGCCCGCCTCCCGCCTGACCGCTCCTCAGCGCGGCGGCGGGGAACCGGCGACGACGGAGGTCACGGCCCCGCGGGCGAGCCGCCTGGCTGAACCAGGTTTCCCCCCTCCGGCTCCCGCCGGACAGGCTGACGGAAGTCCCGGAGGGCACCGGGGCCGCCATCGACGCGCTGCACGACGATCGCCCTCACTGCCGGGGTCGGGGTCAGGGGTCGGGCCAGTTCGTGTGGCGGTGGAAGCCGCTGAGCCGGTTGGCTTCCGCGCGGCTCCGGACCCGGATGCCCGCGTCGCGGAGCCACTTGTTCACCGCGTACTCGGAGACGCCGAGTTCGCGGGCGATCCGGGCGACGGACTGCCGCCGCACGGTGTAGCGGCGCCTGAGTTCGTCGGCGGGGATCGGGCACGGCCGTGGGGTCTTGGCCATCCGGTGGCACCTCCTTCGGGTCAGCGTCCGCGGGGCGGGCAGTGCGGGGCGCACGCCCGCAGCACGCATCCGCTCACCTCGGCCACACGGCGGGTCTGCCCGGTCAGGCGGTTGCCGAGCCACGCCGCGCAGAGCACACAATCCGTGCCGGACCACTGCCGCATGCTCAGCCGGTCCAGGTCCATCCCCGCCAGCTCGTTCGGGAGGCGCACCGCCGGGGGCGGGCAGGTGTGCAGCAGGCCCTGCTCGTAGCAGCAGCCGCACACGTCGCAGCACACCAGGCGCCGGGCCCGGGCGTCAGGCATAGCCGCCCCCCAGCGGCGTCCTGGCCAGCGCGTCCCGCAGCCGGGCCGCGTCCGTGAGCCCGGTCGGCCCGGGCGGCACCAGCCACTTGGTGCCCGGCCCCCGCTGCCACTCGGCGGGCGGCACCGGGATCACGTGCCCGGGCTCGGGCACGATGACCCCCAGACCGGCCCGGTCCCAGCCCCCGGCGGAACCCAGCGGCACCAGCCACGTGTACAGGCCGACGGCCTGGTCATGAATGACCGCCGACGCGTAGCCGAGACGCGTCAGAACATCCCGTGCCCGATAGTCAGGAACCCGCACCGCGTCCCACCACCGCCCACACGGCACCGTCCGCACCCCCTGCTCGGCAGACGGCAACCAGGCCCTCACGGTCTGGGTCATGCCAGCCGCCCTCGCCGGGGCAGGCGACCGGAACGGACGAGGTACTGGCTGCGCGGGCGTCGCCATACGGCTCTCCTGTGAGCTGTCGCGTACTGACAGTCACAGGCTGTACCGATGGCAACCTTTCGCGGTGTACACCTCCTACCCCCTTGTTCAGGGGTATTTTCTCTACCCCCTACCCCTTGTTCACGCGGTCGCGGGAAGCCTCAGCACCTGCCGCAGGTACTCGGCATCGTCCCGGACCACCATGTTCGGTGACTCGGACAGCTCGGCGACGGCGCTGCGCGCGAACGAGTTGAACCGCACTGTCTCGCCGCTCTCCGCGAACGCCTTCTTCAGCAGGGACACCACCGCGACCGGCTCGCGCTCCATGCTGTAAGCGCGGGCCGTTTCCACCAAGTGGAAGCTGCGGCGCGTCGCGGACGGCACTCGGGAGACGTTGGTGCGCCCAGCGGCGTCGACCGCTTCCCGGGAGCGTGCCAGGTCGTTGAAGACCGTGATCCGGTAGGCGTCGACCATGTCCCGCCCGAAGATCAAGTAGGGGTGGGCGTAGTCCTCCCCGAGGCGGCGTGCGGCGTCGTCGGCCCGGTCCCAGAACCGCTCGGCGTCGCCCTTGCGGCCGATCTTCGCGAACGACAGGGCGGCGGCCAGGTGCAGCATTCCCCAGCGGGCGAGGTGTTCCGCGCCGCTGTCCGGGCGCAGGAGGCCGGCGGCCTTCATCGCCAGGTCCACGCGCGCCTCGTGGCGCTCTCCGGCGTCCCGGAAGATGTGGTTCATGTACCAGGCCGCGGCGGCGATCGCCTGCGGGCTGTCAGCGTCCTGCGCCGCGGCCATCGCCCGGTCCCCGGTGAGCATCACCAGCTCCGGAGCAGGCTGGAAGCTGAGGAAGAGCTGCGCGAGGTGATAGGTCTCCGCGAGACCTACCAGAGCCCGTCGGCGGTCCTGACCGTCCAGGGTGCGCGCGGCGTGCTGGAGGTCACCGAGGAGACGCGGCAGCACCTGCGCGACCCTGGTGCGGTGTTCCCCGGAGCCGTGCCAGGTGCGCCAGGTCGCCCGTACCCGGTCCAGCAGGCGCCCCACCGGCTGCGGCTCCTCGTCGTCGGGGAAACGGTAGGTGGTCAGCGCTCGCCGGACGACCGGCAGACCGGGGTGAGCCGACTTGGCGAACACCTCGGGTGCCAACTGTCCTTCCCCGACGAGGTCCCCGAGGTCGTCCACACCCAGGACGTTCGCCAGGCGCAGCAGCAGCGGCAGGCGGGGCATGCCGAGGCGGCCCTTCTCGATGGCCTTGACCCATTCCGCGGAACGGCCGACGAGACCGCCCACGACGGGGCGGGTCATGCCCGCACGCTCGCGGGCGCGCTGCACGCGCTGCCCGAATGCCCGAGGGACGCGGTCTGCCGGGTTGTCAGTGCGCTGAGCCATGCTGAACTCCATGTCCGTTCCGCCCCAGTCACTGGGAACGGTACCCCCGGCTGTCACGGGGGAACAGCGAACGGTCGCGCCGGTGTTGACGGCGGCGCCGCCGTTGTGCCGCGGTCGGTCGACGGACGGGGCTGCCGGACACCGGGGGTCCGCGGACGGCCCCCGGCGCGCGCCCGATGAACCTGCCGGGCCGGGCGAGGCGGCGCGGTTCGGCCGGAGCGACACCGGCCACCGTGGCGACCGGTCGTCGCCGTGTGCGAGACGGCGTGCGGGGCAGGAGCTGACCCGTGACGCGGTACGGTCACCTGCCCGGTGGGCCCCATGCCGCGACCGGCGGTCATCACGCGCGCCGTCATCCCCCCCCGGCCGTCGGCGGGTGCGCCTGCAAGCGGTCGCTTGCAATAGTTAGCAGCGTGGTGCACCCTGGGGGACATGGCTTCACTCGGTGTCGGGAACCTCGGGGAGTACCTCCGGGAGCAGCGCCGGCAGGCGCGGTTGTCGTTGCGGCAGCTCGCCGAGGCGGCCGGGGTGTCCAATCCGTACCTCAGCCAGATCGAGCGCGGGCTGCGCAAGCCCAGCGCGGAGATCCTCCAGCAGATCGCCAAGGGGCTGCGGATCTCCGCCGAGACGCTCTACGTGCGGGCCGGGATCCTGGACGAGCGCGTCACGGAGGGCGCGGGCGACCAGGCGGCCGGTGCCGGGGCCGGGGTGCCGGAGGCGGTGCTCGCCGATCCGCATCTCACCGAGCAGCAGAAGCAAGCGCTGCTCCAGATCTACCGCTCATTCCGCAAAGAGAACAGCCCACCGGGAGGGGACTGACATGGCCTTCACCACCGACCTCCGCAAGACACTGACCAACACCACCGCGCTCTACGTCGCCGCGGGCACGGCCGACCTCGCCGCCGAGAAGCTCCGCGAACTGCCCGCGACCATCGACCGGCTGCGCGCCGAGGCCCCCGAGCGGCTGCCCAAGCTGCGCGAGCAGGCGCAGAACGTGGCGCTCCAGGGCGTCGGCGTGGCGCTGGAGTACGCGGTGAAGGCCCGCGAGGCGTACGACGGGCTGGCCGAGCGCGGCAAGACCGTCGTGGAGCGGCGGCTCGGCGACGCCGCGCCCGGCGCGGCGGCCGAGCCGGAGCCCGAGGTGACCGTCGAGCGGGTGCCCTTCACCGAGCCGGTCACCGAACCGGTCACCGAGCCGGTCACCGAGCCCACCGCCGAGGCCGCCGCCGAGCCGGAGCCCGCCGCCGAGGCCAAGCCGCGCGCCCGCAAGTCCACGGGGACCCGCAAGGCCGCGCCGAAGAAGACGCCGCCGGAGGCGTGACCTCCACCGGCCCGGGGGCCGGGCATTACGCGCCCGGCCCCCCGGCCGGTAGCGTGGAGAGAGACGGTCGGCGAGTGGACATGGTGGTGCGGGAACATGTTGGTAGCGGGCTATAGCTGGATCGTGTTCGGTATCTCCGTGGCGCTGGCGGCCCTGAGCCTCTACGCCCTGGTGCACGCGGCCCTCCAGCGCGAGGACGCCTTCCGCGCCGCGGACAAGCAGACGAAGCCGTTCTGGCTGCTCATCCTGGGGCTGGCGGTGGTCGTGCAGTTCCTGCCGCTCGGCGCGTTCGGCTTCATGCTGGTGCTGGCGGGCATCGTCGCCACCATCGTCTACCTGGTGGACGTCCGCCCGGCGGTCCGGGCGATCTCGGGCGGCGGCCGGGGCGGTGGCCGCAGCAGCAGCGACGGGCCCTACGGCCCGTACAACGGCAACAGGTGAGCGGACCCGCCTTCCCTTGTGCAGGGGGTTAGCCGTGGCCGGATTCTGCGCTTAGCATCAACGGGGACACCCGCTGATGAACGCCAGAGGAACTGCCAGTGCGCTTTCGCCTGACACCACGGGAGACAAGCTTCTACGAACTGTTCGCCACCGCCGCCGACAACGTTCTCAGTGGCTCGAAACTGCTGATGGAGCTCCTCGGAGCCGACCCCGCTACGCGCGTCGAAATCGCCGACCGCATGCGGGCCGCGGAACACGCGGGTGACGACGCGACGCACGCGATCTTCCACCAGCTCAACTCCACCTTCGTCACCCCGTTCGACCGCGAGGACATCTACCGCCTCGCCTCCCGGCTCGACGACATCATGGACGCCATGGAGGAGGCGGTCGACCTCGTCGTGCTGTACGAGATCGACGAGCTGCCCAAGGGTGTCGAGCAGCAGATCGAGGTGCTGGCCAGGGCCGCCGAGCTGACCGCCGAGGCCATGCCGCACCTGCGCGCCATGCGGAACCTCAACGAGTACTGGATCGAGGTCAACCGCCTGGAGAACCAGGCGGACCAGATCCACCGGAAGCTCCTGGCGCACCTGTTCAGCGGCAGTTACGAGGCCATCGAGGTCATGAAGCTGAAGCAGATCGTGGACGTGCTGGAGGAGGCGGCCGACGCCTTCGAGTCGGTGGCCAACACGGTCGAGACCATCGTGGTCAAGGAGTCCTGAGACCCAAGGTGGAAACGTTTTCACTGCTCGTCGTGATAGCCGCGGCGCTCTTCTTCACCTACACCAACGGCTTCCACGACTCCGCCCACGCGATCGCGACCTCCATCTCCACCCGGGCGCTGACCCCCCGGATCGCGCTGGCGCTGGCCGCGTTCATGAACCTGGCCGGTGCCTTCCTCGGCACCGGCGTGGCCAGGACCGTCAGCGAGGACCTGATCGAGCCGCCCACCGGTGACGAGGGCATGATCCTCCTCTTCGCGGCCCTGCTCGGCGCGATCGCCTGGAACCTCGTGGCCTGGGCCCTCGCGCTGCCCTCGTCCTCCACGCACGCCCTCTTCGGCGGCCTGGCCGGTGCCGCCCTGGCCGGGACCGCGACCGTGCGCTGGGACGGGGTGCTGACGAAGGTCGTGGTGCCCATGGTCCTCGCCCCCGTGATCGGCCTGGTCGCCGGCTATCTGCTGATGGTCGCGATCCTGTGGGTCTTCCGCCGGGCCGACCCCCGGCGCGCCCAGCGCCACTTCCGCATGGCGCAGACCCTGTCGGCCGCCGCGATGTCCCTGGGCCACGGGCTCCAGGACGCCCAGAAGACGATGGGCGTCGTGGTGCTGGCCCTGGTCGTCGCGGACGCCCAGGACGACACCGGGACCATCCCGCTCTGGGTCACCGTCTCCTGCGCGCTGGCCCTGTCGCTGGGCACCTACGCGGGCGGCCGGCGCATCATGCGGACCCTGGGCCGCCGCATCATCGAGCCGGACCCGCCGCGCGGCTTCGCCGCCGAGGCGACGGCGGCGTCCGTGCTCTACGCCGCCTCCTACGTGTGCTACGCGCCCCTGTCGACCACGCATGTGATCACCGCCGCGACCCTGGGCTCGGGTGCCACCCGCAGCGTGCGGGTGGTGCGCTGGGGCGTGGCCAGGAACATCGTGGCCGGATGGGTCGTCACCGTGCCCGCCGCGGCGGCCGTGGCCGCCGTCGGCAATGTGACGCTCCGTTTCCTCTTCACCTGAACTCTCACAACGCCCTCACGGTTTCCCCCGGGCTGTTGCCTCCCCGTCGCGCGTCTCACGTACGGGGCCGCACGGCGAAGTGCGCACCCCGTCAACCGTTGGGTTAAGGGGAGACCTTGATAGGGAAACCAGACAGTTCGCGGCGGCGGTGGGGGGCACCGGCCGTCGCCTGCGCGGCTGTGGCCGCCGCGCTCACGGCCGGCCTCATAGTCCCGGCCACCGCGCAGGGCGGCACGGCCGCGGCCTCGGGCACGACCGGCGCGGCGGCCGGAACGGCGGCGGGCGCGGCGGAGAGCCACCGCGTCACGCTCATCACCGGCGACCAGGTCGTGGTGGGCCAGGGAGGCGAGGTCCTGGGCCTCGTCCGCGCCGAGGGACGGGAATCCGTCCCGGTGCGGGTCATGGAGCTCGGCGGGGACACCTACGTGCTCCCGCAGGACGTGATGGGACTCATCGCGGACGGCACGCTGGACCAGCGGCTGTTCGACGTCACCGAGCTGAGCCGCGAGCAGTATCGTTCCGCCAGCGGCCTGCCGCTCATCGTCACCTACACCGAGCGGGCCTCCCGGGCGGACGCGGCCCAGGCCGGGCTGTACGGCGCGGCCGGCGAAGAGGACACCACCACGCTCGACGCCATCAACGGCGAGGCCCTGACCGTCGAGGGCGACGAGATCGCCGCCGTCTGGGAGGCGCTCACCGCCGGCGGCCCGGACACGATGGCCCTGGCCGCCACCCCGGGCATCGCCACCGTCGCCCTGGACGGCATCGTCACCAAGACGCTGGACGAGAGCGTCCCGCAGATCGGCGCGCCCGAGGTGTGGGAGGCCGGTTTCGACGGCGAGGGCGCCACCATCGCGGTCCTGGACACCGGCATCAGCGAGGACCACCCGGACCTCGCGGGCGGCAAGGTCATCGCCGAGCGGAACTTCTCCGAGGCCCCCGACGCCGAGGACCGCGACGGCCACGGCACCCACGTGGCCTCCACCGCGGCCGGCACCGGCGCGCACTCCGGCGGGCAGTACAGCGGCGTCGCGCCGGGCGCGAACCTCCTCAACGGCAAGGTCCTGGACGACTCCGGCTCCGGGTTCGAGTCGGGCATCATCGAGGGCATGCAGTGGGCGGTCGACCAGGGCGCCGACATCGTGAGCATGAGCCTCGGCGGCTTCGCCGGTCCCGAGATCGACCCGATGGAGGAGGCCGTCAACACCCTGTCGGCCGAGTCCGACGCCCTGTTCGTCATCGCGGCCGGCAACGCCGGCCCCGAGCCCGGCACGGTGAGCAGCCCCGGCACCGCCGACGCCGCGCTCACCCTCGGCGCCGTCGACAAGTCCGACGTCCTCGCCGACTTCTCCTCCGTCGGCCCGCGCACCCGCGACGGCGCGGTCAAGCCCGATGTGACCGCCCCCGGCGTGAACATCGCCGCGGCGGGCGCCGAGGGCGCGGCGATCTGGGAGTACGGCACGCCCGCCGCCGAGGACGGCTACGTCTCGATCTCGGGCACCTCCATGGCGACCCCGCACGCCGCCGGTGCCGCGGCGCTGCTCGCCCAGGCGCACCCGGACTGGACGGGCGAGCAGATCAAGTCCGCGCTGACCGGCTCGGCCGTGACCGGCGAGGGCTATGGCGCGTACCAGCAGGGCGCGGGCCGGATCGACGTGCCCGCCGCGCTGGCGCAGACCGTCATCGCCGAGCAGCCGTCGCTCAGCTTCGGCACCGTGCCGTGGCCGCACGAGGACGCCGACCCGGTCACCAGGGAGCTGACGTACCGGAACCTGGGCGACGCGGACGTCACCCTCCAGCTCGACGCCCGGGGCCTCGACCCGCGGGGCGAGGCGGCCCCCGAGGGCCTGTTCACCCTGGGCGCCGACGAGGTGACCGTCCCGGCGGGCGGCACCGCCACCGTCGAGGTCACCGCCGACACCGGCTTCGGCGGTGACGTGTACGGCGCGTACAGCCTGTACGTGACCGCGACCGGCGCCGGTGGCGAGACGGTCACCACCGCGGGCGCGGTGCAGCGCGAGGAGCGGATGCACGAGCTGACCGTCGACGTCACCGACCGCTCCGGCGCCCCGTCCACGGACTGGTTCGCGTGGGCGGTCGACGTGGAGACCTTCGCGTTCTACGACATCGTCCCCGGCGAGGACGGCACCTCCGGCACGGTCCGCCTGCCGGAGGGCGACTACCAGGTCGAGACGTCCGTCTTCCACACCGCCGAGGGCGCGGAGGACTCCACCGGTCTGGACTGGCTGGTGGCGCCCAACGTGGGGATCTCCGAGGACGTCACCATCGACGCCGACGCCCGCGCGGCGGAGCCCGTGGCGATGACGGTGGCCGACGAGCGCGCGGAGCAGACCGACCTGACGGTTGGGTACGAGGCGGTCCTGGACGGCGAGAGCCTGTTCAGCTCCTCCTGGAACCCCGGCAGGCAGCCCGACGGGTTCCGCACCGCGCAGCTCGGCGACGGGTACGGCACGTACGACATCTCCGGCTTCGCCGGGGCCGTCTGGGAGCGCGGCAACCGGGAGTACCACGCGGTGGACGTCCGGGACGGTTCGTTCTACACGGGCCTGACCGACCACACCGAGAGCGGGGAGTTCGCCCGGATCACCACGCGCCAGGGCGCCTCGCTGCCCGGACAGCAGGGCCTGGTGTTCACCATGTCCTCGGAGGTCGGGTCGGCCGCCGCCTGGTCGTTCGACCTGCCGCGCACCGCCGAGGTGTACGTGGAGGGGGACACCGGCGAGTGGCGGCAGGAGTTCTGGCAGATCGGCCCCGAGTACGACAACGCCGGGGCCGCGACCGGCTTCACGGCCTACGAGCCCGGGACACGGCAGACGACGACGTTCAACGTCGGCGTCTTCGGGCCGGTCGCCGACGAGGAGCACGGCCTGTTCCGCACCGGGAACACCCTGCACGGCGGGCTCGCCCCCTTCAGCGACGGCGCCGGCCACGCCGGCTCCAGCCTGTACGACAGCGCCCGCACCACCCTGTACCGGAACGGCGAGGAGTACGCCACCGCCGAGGACCTGCTGGACTACACGGAGTTCGAGCTTCCGTCCGACGAGGCCGCGTACGAGCTGGTGACCACCGTCAGCCGTGACCCGGAGCAGCCGAACGCGGCGGCGAACGTCTCCACCGAGATCACCGCCTCCTACACCTTCACCTCGGCCGGGGTCGGCGCGGAGGAGACCGTGGCGCTGCCCGCGTCCGCCGTCCGGTTCACGCCGGTGCTGGCGCTGGACAGCACCTCGCCGGCCGGCCGGACCGTCGACGTCCCGGTGACCGTCCAGGGCTCGGCCGCGGGCCGGAACCTGGACTCCCTCGCCGTGTCGGTCTCCTTCGACGGCGGCGAGACGTGGACCGCGGCCCAGGTCAAGCGCGGCAAGGTCCGGGTCGCCAACCCGGAGGCCGGCGGCACGGTGTCGTTCCGCGCCGAGGTCACCGACCGGCAGGGCAACACCCTGACCCAGACGATCATCGACGCGTACCGCACCGCGTGACGCGCTGACCGACTGCCCGTCTCGGGCCGCTTCTCACCCGAAGCGGCCCGAGATGTAGTCCTCGGTCGCCTGCACGGACGGGTTGGAGAAGATCCGGTCCGTCGAGTCGACCTCGACCAGCTTGCCCGGCTGCCCGATCGCCGAGAGGTTGAAGAAGGCGGTGCGGTCCGAGACGCGGGCCGCCTGCTGCATGTTGTGCGTGACGATCACGATCGTGTACTGGGACTTCAGCTTGGCGATCAGGTCCTCGATCGCGAGCGTCGAGATCGGGTCGAGCGCGGAGCACGGCTCGTCCATCAGCAGCACCTCCGGCTCCACCGCCGTGGCGCGGGCGATGCACAGCCGCTGCTGCTGGCCGCCGGAGAGCCCGGAGCCGGGCTTGTTCAGCCGGTCCTTCACCTCATTCCACAGGTTCGCGGCCCGCAGGTTCTTCTCCACGATGTCGTCCAGCTCGGACTTGCGGTACGAGATGCCGTTGAGCCGCAGCCCGGCCGCCACGTTGTCGTAGATGGACATGGTGGGGAACGGGTTGGGCCGCTGGAAGACCATGCCGACCGTGCGGCGCACGGACACCGGGTCGACGCCGGGGCCGTAGAGGTCCTCGTCGTCCAGCAGCACCTTGCCCTCGACGCGCCCGCCGGGGGTCACCTCGTGCATGCGGTTGAGCGTGCGCAGGAAGGTCGACTTGCCGCAGCCGGACGGGCCGATGAACGCGGTCACCGAGCGGGGCTCGACGTCGAGCGTGATGTCCTCGATCGCCTTGTGGGTGCCGTAGTACGCGGTCAGTGCGCTGACTTCGATGCGCTTGGCCATGACGGGCCCTCTCTTTCTTCTTCTCTCGTCGCTCGCGTCAGCGGCCGGTCTTGGGGGCCTTCCAGCGGGCGATGCCGCGGGCGACCAGGTTGAGGATCATGACGAACGCGATGAGCACGAGGGCCGCCGCCCAGGCGCGGTCGTACGCCTGCTCGGTCCCGTACCCCCACTGCTCGTAGACGAAGAGTGGCAGGGAGGACTGGGCTCCTTCGAACGCGTTGGCGTTGATCATCTGGTTGCCGAAGACCAGCAGCAGGATGGGCGCGGTCTCGCCCGCGATCCTGGCCAGGGCCAGCATCACGCCGGTGGTGATGCCGCCGATCGCCGTGGGCAGCACGACCTTCAGGATCGTCCGCCACTTCGGCACGCCCAGCGCGAGCGCCGACTCGCGCAGTTCGTTGGGGACGAGCTTGAGCATCTCCTCGGTGGAGCGGACGACGATCGGCATCATCAGGATCGACAGCGCCATGGCCCCGGCGAACCCGGAGTACCCGAGGTCGAGCATCATGATCCACAGGCTGAGGATGAACAGGCCGGCCACGATCGACGGGATGCCGGTCATCACGTCCACGAAGAAGGTGATGGCCTTCGCCAGCTTCCCGCGCCCGTACTCGACCAGGTAGACGGCCGTGAGCAGGCCGATCGGGATGGCGAGGACGGAGGCGATCAGCACCTGCTGCACCGTGCCGAGCAGGGCGTGGTAGATGCCGCCGCCGTGCTGCCAGCTCAGCACGCCGTTCATCGAGTGGGTCAGGAAGTACCAGTCCACGCCGGGCACGCCGCGGGTGACCGTCTCCCAGACCAGGGAGGCCAGCGGCAGCACGGCGACGACGAAGCACCCCCAGACCAGGATGGCGGCCATCCGGTCCTTGGCGTACCGGCGGCCCTCTATGGCGGCGGACAGGGCGTAGGTCGCGGCGACGAAGACCAGCGCGGCGATCAGGCCCCACTGCACGCGGCTGTCGAGCCCGCCGACCAGCCCGGCCGTGGCACCGACGGCGAGGGAGCCGACGACCAGCGCCACGCCGGCCCAGCGCGGCAGCCGGGGCGGCCGGAGGGTGGTCCGGCCGTTGCCGACGGGCGTGCGGCGCGCGGTGATGTCGAGGTTGCTCATGCGTTGGCCCCCGAGTACTCCGCGCGGCGGGCGATGATGAGCCGGGCCGCGCCGTTGACCAGCAGGGTGAGGACGAACAGGACGAGGCCGGAGGCGATGAGCGCGTCGCGGCCCGTGGAGCCGGCCTCCTTGAACTGGCTGGCGATGTTCTGCGCGAACGTGCTGCCGCCGGACTCCAGGAGGCTGGCGTTGATCAGGAAGCTCGGGGAGAGCACGGTGGCCACGGCCATCGTCTCGCCCAGCGCCCGGCCGAGGCCGAGCATCGAGGCGCTGATCACGCCCGAGCGGCCGAAGGGCAGCACGGTCATGCGGATGACCTCCCAGCGGGTGGCGCCGAGCGCGAGGGCGGCCTCCTGGTTGGCCTTGGGGGTCTGCAGGAACACCTCCCGGGTGACGCTGGTGATGATCGGCAGGACCATGATGGCCAACAGGATGCCCACGGTCATCAGGGAGCGGGCGGGCGTTCCGTCGTAGGCCAGGACGCCGGTCCAGCCGAAGAACTGGTCGAGCCAGAGGAACAGGCCGGTCATGTGCGGCACCAGGTAGAGCGCGCCCCACAGGCCGTAGATGATGCTCGGCACGGCGGCCAGCAGGTCCACGACGTAGCCGATGCCGGTGGCCAGCCGGCGCGGCGCGTAGTGCGAGATGAACAGCGCGATCCCGACCGCGACGGGCACGGCCAGCACCATCGCGATGACCGAGCTGACGACAGTGCCGAAGAGGAGGACGGCGATGCCGAAGACGGGCGGGTCGGCGTTGGCCTCCCACTCGAAGGTGGTGAGGAAGTTGCCCTCGTCCTGGCTGATCGCGATGGCGGCGCGGATGGCGAGGAAGACGGCGATCGCGGCCATGATCACCAGCAGCGCGATCCCCGACCCCTTGGACAGCGTGCTGAACACCCGGTCACCGAGGCGCGTCGTGGTGTTCTTCTTCGTGGCGGGCATAGGGGTTCCCGGTCTCAGGCCATGGCGTCGATGCGCCGGCGCACCTGCTGGATGATGTCGTCGGAGATCGGCGCGTAGTCGATCTCGGCGAGGGCGCGCTGTCCCTCCTCGCCCGCCGCGTACCGCAGGAAGGCGCGGGTGAGATCCAGCGTGGCCGGGTCGTTCCCCCGGTCGCAGACGATCTCGTACGTCACCAGGACGATCGGGTAGACGCCCTCGGCGCGGGTGCCGTAGTCGAGCTCCAGCACGAGGTCGTCGCCGGTGCCGGCGGGCGGGGCCTCCGCGATGGCGTTGGAGGCGTTCTCCACGGTGGCCTCGACGGGCTCGCTGGCGCCGGTGTCGATGCGGACCGTGTCGATGCCGTTCTGGTGGGCGTAGGACAACTCGAAGTACGCGATGGCGCCCTCGTTCTGCTGGACCATGCCGACCAGTCCGGAGGAGCCGTCCGCGGACTGGCCGCCGGAGCCCTTCCACGCCTTGTCCGGCTCGTGGGGCCACGCGTCGGGTGCCGCGGCGTGCAGGTAGGACGTGAAGTTGTCGGTGGTGCCGGAGCCGTCGGAGCGGTGGACGGGGGTGATCGGGATGTCCGGCAGGTCGGCGTCCGGGTTGAGCGCGGCGATGGCCGGATCGTTCCATCTGCGGATCTGGGAGTCGAAGATCCTGGCCAGCGTGGCGGAGTCGAGGGCGAGGTCATCGACGCCGGGGAGGTGGTAGCCGACGGCGATGGGCCCGGCGACCATCGGGAGGTGGACGGCGTGGCCGCCGTCGCGGCAGACGGCGCGCGAGGCGTCCACCTCGCCCTCGGTGAGGGGCGAGTCGGTGCCTGCGAAGGCGGTGGTGCCCTGGAGGAACTCCTGCACGCCGGCCCCGGAGCCGGTCGCCTTGTAGTTGATCTGGCTGCCGTCACAGTTGGCCTGGTAGGTGTTCACCCAGACCTCCATGGCATTGGACTGGGCGCTGGACCCGGAGGCGAGGAGGGCGCCGCCGGGGCCGCAGTCCAGGCTCTCCAGCGAGAAGTCCACGGCTCCGGGGAGGCCGGAGTTGTCGTCCGTTCCGCAGGCAGTGAGGGCGACCAGAGCGGCGGAGACCAGCACCGCGCCGAGGCGTAGCGTCACTGTCGTTCGATCCTTCCCGTAACCCCTCGCCCCCGAACGTAGGTACGCCAGGTGAAGGGGCTGACGGTTGTGGGTGAATAGAAAATGAACAGACCAGGCAGAGGGTCGCCGCCCGGGGCTGCACGATACTGCCTGCCCCGCCGACTATTCGTTACGCTATACCCAGCAGGGGTATACGAGTCCCAGGAGGACCGGAATGACCACGTTCGACACGGTCTCGGCGGCGGGAAAAGCGTCGGCCGCCGGCGGCCCGCACGGCCCCCACGGCTACAGCAAGGAGAAGGACGCCCACCTCAAGCGGCTGCGCCGCATCGAGGGGCAGATCCGGGGGCTGCAGCGCATGGTCGAGGAGGACGTGTACTGCATCGACATACTGACGCAGGTCTCCGCCTCCACCAAGGCCCTCCAGTCGTTCGCCCTCCAGCTGCTGGAGGAGCACCTGCGGCACTGCGTGGCGCACGCCGCCGAGCAGGGTGGCCCCGGCATCGACGAGAAGGTCGAGGAGGCCACGGCGGCCATCGCCCGGATGCTGAGAACGTAGGGCCCGTCCGCGCGACGAGGCAGCCGCGCGCCGCGGCCAACAGGCCACGGCTCAGGCCACGGCCCCCGCTCAGGCCACGGCCCCGGCGTACACGTCCCCGGCGTCCGGCAGGGCGACCGTCACCGGCACCCCGAAGTCGTACAGCGTCACGGTGGAGGCGACGTCGACCCCCTGGGCGTCGCCCGCGTAGCTGAACTGGTGGCGCACCTTGCGCAGCAGCCCCTGCTCGTCCAGGAAGGCGTCGAACGGGACCTCGGTCCGCGTGAAGCCGTCCACCGCCGCGGCGAGCTGCTCCCGGGACTGCTCCGTGGGCGCGGCCTCCGCCGCCGCCGCGATGTCGGTGACCCCGCGGAAGTGCCGCAGCGTCTCGCCGTGCACCGTGGCCTCCCCCAGGTCGGCCGCGGTCCGCACCCCGCGCAGCAGCTCGGCGGCGGTGATCGGGTCGGTGGCGCCGCCGGTCACCAGGTTCCCGTCGGGGAGCGAGTCGACGTCCACCCGCACCCACTTGTCGGGCGGCACCCCCGCGCCCCGGTTCTTCATGTAGAGCAGGCCCGGCACGAAGACCTCGGTCACGGGCCCGCCCTCCGGCAGGGTGACGCGCAGCTCGCCGACGCGCTCGCCGTAGTCGAAGCCGCCCTCACCGTGGATGGTGATGCGGGTGCCGCCCGAGGCCATCTGCATCGCGGTGTGCGCCTGCGAGGTGCCCGACCGGGCGAGCAGGTCGGCCGCCCGGCGGATGACCTCCTCGGCCCCGGCCCCGCCGCCGTTCTTCTTCCCGGCCCGCTCGTCCTCGGCGGCGGCGCCCGTTCCCGAACAGCCGGCGACGGCGAGCAGGGCGGCCAGCAGCCCGGCGCAGCCCGCGGTCCGCGGGGCGATCGCGTTCCCTCGCGTTTCTCGCTCGCGCCGCCACACCGCCATGGTCTGCCGACACCCCCAAACACCGGTCGTTTCGGACTTGTCCCCCCTAACGACTCCCCGGGGCGGCCGTTACGGTGGTGGGGTGCACGAGCAGGGTGAAGAAGAGCCGCTCCCGCCCGCCACCACGACGGGGGAGCACCACGTCACTCTCACCGAACGCGGGCCCTTCATGGCTCCCCGATGTACGTGCGGCTGGTACGGCCCGGCCCGCCGCTCCCGGCCGCTGGCGCGGAGCGAGGCGGCGGCACACATGGCCGACGCGGCGGCCTAGCACACGCCCCGGCTCGGGCGGCTCGGGCGGCTCACGCGGCGAGGCCGCGCTCGGCGTGGGGCGCCGGACAGGCGGAGGCGTCGGGGCGGCGCGCGACCCAGCCCAGGCCGCGGGTCCTGGCGCAGAGCGCGACGAGCGGCGTCAGCGTCGCCATGGCGAGCGGCGCGAGCAGCAGCGCGGCGGCGGCGCCGAGGGCGAAGCCGCCGATGACGTCGGTGGGATAGTGCACGCCGAGCATGACGCGGATGAAGCCCTGGAGCACGGCGAGCCCGAAGACGGCGGCCCCCAGGCCGCGGTGGACGAGGAAGAGCGCCACCGCGACCGCCGCCGCGGCGGCGGCGTGGTCGCTGACGAACGAGTACCCCTCGCCCGCGACCAGGACGTGCAGGTCCGGGTGGGTGTCGACGGGCCGGGGGCGGGCCACGAAGCCGCGGATGGGCGCGTTGACCAGGCAGGCGATCCCGGCGGCGAGCCCCGCCCAGAACACGCCGGCGACGGCCTGCGGCGCGTCGGGACGGCGGCGCAGCAGCACCCAGGCGACGGCGGTGAGCAGCACCAGGGCGGCGGGGATGCCGCGCTGGCCGACGAAGACCAGGACGCTCTCCGCCCAGCCGGGAAGCCGCTCGGCGAGGCCGTTGAGGTCGTAGAGGACGTCGAGTTCGACGTCGGGGTTGTCGAGTTGATCGAGACCAGCCATGTGCCGTCGCGGCCCCTTCAGGCGTGGGGGTCCCTGCCGGGGCCGGCAGGGAAGAGGAGCCCCTGTTCCGGTACAGGTAACGTCAAGTACTTCCCCGTGTGCACCTATGTCCATCGAAAGGCGGCATTGCCGTTATCGAACAGCAACGCGTCGTGTCAGTTGAAAACGCAATCTTTGACTGAATCTTTACCGTTCGGTTCGACAGAGGCCGGGTGGGAGGGCGTGCGACGGCGGACGACGACCGGGACGTCCCGCGCGGTGCTCAGGCGGTGGGCCGGGTCGCGCCGAAGTAGTCCGGTGAGTCGATCGGGTCGAAGCGGATGACGGCGCCGGTGTACGGGGCGTTGATCATGTAGCCGCCGCCGACGTAGAGGCCGACGTGGTGGATGCTGCGCGGGTCGTTGAGGTCGTAGGCGAAGAAGACCAGGTCCCCCGGCAGCAGTTCGTCACGGTCCGGGTGCGGCCCGGCGTTCCACTGGTCGTTGGCGACGCGCGGGATGGTGATGCCGACGGACTCGTAGGCGGCCTTGGTCAGCCCGGAACAGTCGAACCGCCCGCCCTCCTCGGGCGTGCCGTCACCGCCCCACAGGTACGGTGTCCCGAGCTTCTCCTGCGCGAAGTGCACGGCCCCGGCGGCCTGTTCCAGCGGCGGCAACGGCTGGTCGGCGGGGACGGCGGCGAAGCTGGCCTCCGCTTCGCGGATGATGCGGACGTAGTTCTGGGTCTCGGTGATGTTCGGGACGCCGCCCGCCTCGATGACCGCGTAGGGACCGGCGTTGTAGGCGGCGAGCATGTTGTCGACCGGATCGCCGGGGACGTCCGCCACGTAGTCCGCGAGGGTGCAGTCGTAGACGGCGGCGGAGGGGATGGCGTCCTCGGGGTCCCACACGTTGGCCTCGCCGTCCCCGTTGGCGTCGATGCCGTGGGTCTGCCACGTGCTGGGGATGAACTGCGCTATGCCCTGGGCGTCGGCGTGGCTGACCACGTCCGCCTGCCAGCCGCTTTCCTGGTTGATCTGCGCGGCCAGCAGCGCCGGCGACAGCGTCTCGCAGTAGTTGCCCCACTCCTGCACCATCAGCGCGTACTCCTCCGGCACGGTGTTCCGCGCCAGTTGGCCGTCGCCGCTCCCGGCGCCGCCGAGCAGCCCGGCGCCCGCGCTGTAGACGCCGACGACCAGGAGAGCCATGAAGCACGCGAGACCCGCGAAACCGAGCCCGGCGAACAGCAGCACCCGTCGCATTCCTCAACCATCCTCCGCCTGCTGGCCGTTGGCAGCCCTCAGTCCACGGTGAAGCCCGTACAGCCGATCCTCACATAGTCGCGCGGACTCTCGACCCGATAAAAGAGGACCGTCCACGGGCCGGGGTCGTTCGTCAGCGGGATCGCGCCCGGGAAGTCGTCGGGATAGGTGAGTTGGACGTACTCCCCCGACGCGATGTCCACGGCCTCGCTGGCGTAGCCGAGGCTGAGGTTCGGGCTGCCCTCGAACGGCGTGCCGCTGGCCGGGTCGATGTCGTGGGGGGGCTTCACGGCCGCCGCCACCCAGTAGGGCCCGTCCAGCGAGCCGAAGGCCGGATTGTGGCCGAAGTTGACCGCCGCTCCCATGCCGTCGGCGCCGTCGCCCTCCTCGACGTAGACGTCGTGGAGGAGCGGGACGTCCTCCTCGTCCTCAAGGTTGCATCCGGCGCCGTCCCAGGTGTCCCGCACCGGGTTCGTCGCCACGATCCGCCCGGGGCCCTCCTCCTCCGCCCCGCCGATGTCCGGCGGGGGCGGGGCGGTGTCGTCGAAGGTGACGTCCAAGTCGCGCGGTTCCTCGCCCGCGTCGCCGTCCGGGAGGAGGGTCAGGGTGGCCGTGGTCGCGATCGCCGCCACCGCGAGGGCGGCGGCGAGGATCGGGACGACGTGGCGGCGGCGGGGACGGGCGCCGTGGCCCGGGGGGACCAGGCCGGCCGCCGCGGCCGTGGCCAGGTCGGCGGGGACGGGCTCGGCCGGGGCGGTCAGCGCGCGGTACGCCGGGACCTCCGCCAGGGCACAGCGCACGCCGCAGCGCCGGATGATCTCCCGTGGGGTGGGCCGCCGTCCGGGGTCGCGCGCCACGCAGTCGCGGATCAGCGCCGCGATGCCCGGGTGCACGCCGTCCACGTCGATCTCGCCGTGCACCACCCGGTAACTGACGATGGCCCACTCGCCGTCCCCGTACGGCGGCCTGCCGGTGGCCGCCGCCGCCAGCGTCGCGCCCAGCGCGAACACGTCGGCCGCCGGGCCGGCCTCCGTGCCGGTCAGCACCTCGGGCGCCGTGTAGCCCGGGGTGCCGGGCGCCTGCCCGGTCCGGGTCAGCCTGGTCTGCTCGACCGCCCGCGCGATGCCGAAGTCGATCAGCCGCGGCCCGGCGGGCGACAGGATCACGTTGTGCGGCTTCACGTCCCGGTGCACCACGCCCTGCTCGTGCACGGCCGCCAACGCCTCGGCCAGCGCGGCGAAGAGCCCGGTGCACAGCTCGGGCGCCAGCGGCGCGTCCCGCACGGCCCGCAGCAGCGTCGGGCCGGGCACGAACTCGGTGGCCAGCCAGTACGGCGGCGCGTCCAGCGAGGCGCCGACCAGATCGGCCGTGTAGGCGCTGCGCACCGTCCGCACGGTGGCCACCTCGCGCCCGAACCGGGCCAGCGCCCCCGCCTCGTCCGCGAGGTCCTCGCGGATCACCTTGACCGCCACCAGCGTTCCGCCGGGCGACCGCCCCAGGTACACCCTCCCCATGCCTCCGGCGCCGAGCCGGGCCAACAACGTGAATTCCCCGATGACCGCGGGATCCTGGCTACGCAACGGCTCCACGCGCACCACTGTGCCGCATCACCGGGCCGTCGGGGTGCGCCGGTCCCCGCCCTTCGGTACCTTGGGGCCCCCATCAGCGCCCTGAGTGAAGGAGCGGCTACATGCTGTCACAACCGGATGCCGGCACCGAGACGTTGCGCCGCCTCGCCCGCCACGCCGACGCGCTGCACGAGCAACTCGACGCCGTGCTCCCCCGGCTGCGCGCGGACACCGCGGCCGGCGCACGGCACGGTACGGCCGGGCTGAGATCCGCGCGCGCCCTGCGGCAGGTGCGGGCGAGCTGGTCGGACCGGCTCACCACCGTGCAGTCCGAATGCGCCCGGCTGCGGGACGGGTTCACGTTCGCCGCCGCGGCCTTCGACCGCGCCGACGAGCGGGCCGAGGGCACCCTCCGGTGATCACTGTTCCCCAACTGCGCGACATGCTGCCCCAGTCGTTCGCCGCCGAGGCGGCCCGCTGGGGCGCGACCGCCCAGTGGGCGGAGGAGGCGTGGCAGCTCGTCGAGGCCCGGATGATCGGCGCGGACCCGCCGTGCGGCGGCGAGGTGGCCGGGGCCGGGCAGGACCGGCTGCGGCGGCTGGCCGACAACTGCCGCTACGCGCGCGTCCGGTGCGGACAGATCGAGGCCGCCCTCACCGGCCTGGCCGCGGAGCTGGCCGAGGCGCGCGCCGGGCTGCGCGCGGCCCTGGAGGAGGCGGGGGAACTCGGGTACGAGGTCGCGGACGACGGCCGCCTCAGCCATCCGGCACCGGCCGCGGCGGTCGCCTCCTCCGGCATCGCCCACCGGGCGACGGTCACCGGCCTCGCGGACCGCATCACCGGCGCCCTGCGCCGCGCCGAGGAGACGGACGCCCGGTACGCGCGCACCCTCGCGGAGCTGGCGGCCCCGCCCGGCCTGACCGAGGCCCCGGCCGTCCCGGCGGGCCGGTCGCCACGGGCCAACCGCGCCTGGTGGGACGGCCTGGCGCCGCGCGACCGGGAGACGCTGCTGGCCGTGCGCCCGGCCCGGATCGGCGCCCTCGACGGCCTGCCGGCCACCGTGCGGGACCGGGCGAACCGGGCCGTGCTGGAGACGGCGGACGGGGAACCGGAAGCGGTCGCGGCTCTCCGCGTCCGGCTCGCGGCGGCGGGCGTGGAGGGCCCCCCCGAGGCGTTCCTGCTGGCGTTCCACGTCGGCGGACCGGACGGCGGGGACGGACCGGACGGCGGGGACGGACCGGAGGGGCCGGTCCGCGCGGTCGTCGCGGACGGCGACCCGGACACGGCGGCCCACCTGGCCGTCCGCGTGCCCGGCCCCGGCTCGGGCCCGGCCACCGTCGCCCGCGACCTGGCGGACGCGGCCGACCTGTGGCGGCAGATCCACCATCTGGCCCCCGGCGAACACGTCGCGACCGTCACCTGGCTCGGCGGCCCGCCCGGACAGGCGGCCCTGCGCGACCTCATGGCCGGGCTCCGGACCGCGCGCACGGTGCCGGGGCAGGGTCACATCACCCTCATCGGCCCGGACGGCGACCCGGACAGCATCGCCCACCAGGCGTGGGTGGCGGCCGGGCGGCACGCCGAGATCGCCCCGGGGCCCGCCGGACAGGACGGTCCGGCGGACGGGTTCGGGGAGGAGGCCGCGCCCGTCGTCCGGTCCGTGGCCGCCGCCCGCGCCCGGGCCCGGGAGCTGTCCAGCGAGCTCCTCGACGCGCTCGCGATCCGCGGCACGGTGAGCGAGCCGGGCCCCGGCGTCTGCTTCCACGCCACGGACCCGGCGGACGAACGGGCGTACCGGGTGCGGCACGCCTGGTCCGTCTCCGGGGTGCCGCGCGGAACGCTGGAGGCCGGGATGGACGGGCTGCGGCGCCGACTGCCCGCGCGCGGCTGGGACATCGCCGCCGACGGCGGGCCGCCCGCCGACCGGCCCGACGCCCACCGCTCCGCCCGCGTCCTCCTGCGGCACGCCGGGTCCGGACACACCGCCGCCGTCACCCTGGCCGGCGGGCCGGACGAACCGCCGCTGCTGGCCGTGACCTTGCTCTCCGGCCGTCTCCGCACCCCCGAAGACGAAAGCCCGCACGGGGAGTTCTGAACGCGCCCCCGCAACACCCGCATCACGCGCACCAACGTCCCCACCCGACCGGAAACCTCCGCGCATGCGTTCACACCCTGTCAGTGCGGCGTGGCACAATCCGGAGAGGGGTTAAGAAGCCAGTTGGGCGGTGAGTTCGGTGGATGAGGAACAGCAGGACGATATCGACAACATCATCGGTGGCATCGCCCCTGACTGGGGGCCGTTCGGCGAGGTCGGGGACCAGGCGCGGACGATGATCCAGGTGATCATGGCCATGGCCATCCTGATCTGCCTCGGCATCGCCATCTGGGGTGCGGCCAAGCAGCGGATCGGGTCGACCGCCATGCGGGACTCGTTCAGCGCCGAGCAGGGCAAGGGCCTGATCGTGGCCGGCCTGACGGGTGTCTTCATCATCGGGTCGCTCGGCACGCTGTTCACCATCATTTACGGCATGTCCATCTAGGAGAGACGGCTGCGCATGCGGGGATGGCGCGTCGCTCGTCGCGTGGCGGCGGTCGCGGCGGTGGGGGCGCTGGCCGCCGGCTGTTCGGCCGGGCCCGCCGCCGACCGGGCGGACCGCGCGGCGACGCCCGGGGCGTCCGCGCCGCCGTCCGGCGAGGAGACCGGCGGGACCGGTGACCCCGGTCCCGGGCCGGACCCGGAGCCCGGAGCGGGCGGACCGGACACGCCGCCCGGGGAGTCGGAGCCACCGGCCGCGGAGCAGCCGCCGGCCGCCGCGCGGGGCACGGCCGAGATCGCCGAGCCGCTGGCCGCCGGGCTGGGCGACGGCCTGTGCTGCGTCGCCGAGCTGCCGGACGGCGACCTGCTCGTCGGCGCGCGCGCCACCGGTGCCATCACCCTGATCAGCCGTGCCGACGGGACGGCGGCCGAGATCGGCACCGTCCAGGGCGGGTTGCTCGGCCTCGCGGTGCAGCCCGCGGACGCGGACGCCGAGGTCGTGGAGGTCTTCGCCTACGTCACGCAGACCGCGGGCAGCCGCGTCGCCGCGCACCGGTACTACCCGGGCCGGGCGGAGGGCCAGCAGTGGGGCGGCGCCGCCGACACCGTCCTGGCGAGCCTGCCGCTGGCCGGGACGCACAACGGCGGCGCGCTCGCGTTCGGCCCGGACGGAATGCTGTATGTCGGCACGGGCGACGCCGGGCAGCCGGGGCTCACCACCGACGGCGAGTCCTTCGCGGGCAAGGTGCTGCGGATGGAGCCGGACGGCGGCATCCCCGACGACAACCCGGCCCCCGGCTCCTATGTCTACTCCTCGGGCCACACCGACGTGCGCGGCCTCGCCTGGGACGGCGACCGGCTGTGGGCCCTCGACGCCGGAGCGGTCCAGTCCGTGGTGCCCGGCGGGGAACCCGTCCCCGTCTGGGAGGCCGACGGCGACACCCCGGCCGGGCTGGCCGCCGCGGCCGGTTCGCTGTGGGTGCCGGACGCGGGCGACCTGCTGTGGCGGATCCCGCTCGACGGGACCTCCCTCGTCGCCGAGCCGCAGCCGCTGCTCGACGGCGAGCTGACCGGCGCGGACGCGATCGCCCCGGCCGCCGACGCCACCGGCCTGTGGACCCTTGCCAACGGCGGCCTGCTCCGCCTCGACGTCACCTGAGACCCCGGGGACACCCCGGTGACCGGCGAAAGGATGGGACATGGCACGGATCGACGCTGACCGGCTGGAGTGGGTCCGGGCCGAGGTCGAGGACGGCAGCGACGAGCACTGCTTCGAAGTGGCCGCCGGGGAAGGGGACTTGATCCACATCCGGCAGACCGACGAGCCCGGCAGGATCGTCACGACCACGCGCGCCAAGTGGCACGCGTTCGTCCTCGGCGTGCGGAACGACGAGTTCGACCACTTCGTGACGGACTCCGGCCGCGAGGTCTAGACGCTCAGCCCGCGCACGGCCAGGTCCGCCAGCGCGAAGACGAACAGGCTTATCCCGACGAAGCCGTTGACCGTGAAGAACGCGCGGTTGACGCGGCTGAGGTCGCCCGGGCCGACGATCGCGTGCTCGTAGACGAACGCCGCCGCGACCACCACCAGCCCCGCCCACAGCAGCGGCCCGCCGTCCGTCGCGACCGCGTACCACACCAGCAGCGCCATCGTGGCGGCGTGCCCGGCCCGCGCCCCGTACAGTGCGCCCGCGACGCCGAAGCGCGCGGGCACCGAACGGACGCCCTGCGCGCGGTCGGCCGCCACGTCCTGGCAGGCGTAGATCAGGTCGAACCCGCCGATCCACAGCCCCACGGCCGCGCCCAGGATCGCGGCGTCCCACGACCAGGACCCGGTCACCGCGAGCCAGCCGCCGACCGGGCCCATCGCCTGGGCCAGGCCGAGGATGGCGTGCGGGAAGTCCGTGAACCGCTTGCCGTACGGGTAGACCACCATCGGGACCACCGCGACCGGCGCCAGGGCCAGGCAGAGCGGGTTGAGCAGGGCGCACGCGGCGACGAAGACGGCGAGCGCGACCAGCGCGCCGGTCCACGCGGTGCGCACCGACACCGCGCCCGTGACGAGCTCGCGCCCCGCCGTGCGCGGATTGCGGGCGTCGATCTCGCGGTCGATGATCCGGTTGGCCGCCATGGCGAACGTGCGCAAGCCCACCATCGCGACGGTGACCAGGGCCAGCTCGGCCCAGTGCACCGTCTCGTCCGCCAGGTGCATCGCCGTGAGGGCGGCGATGTACGCGAAGGGGAGGGCGAAGACGGAGTGCTCGATCATCACCAGGCGCAGGAACGCCCGGACGCGTCTCGGGCCCGACGGCCCCCGGCCGCCGCCGTCGGTGACCGCCGGTGCCGTCACAGCCCGTACTCCTTCCAGCGGCGGGTCACCCGTTCGGCGGTCGCCGGGTCGGAGACGATCATGGGCGGCCAGCCGCCGTCCCGCGTGTAGCCCTCCTCGGGCCACTTGGCGGTGGCGTCGACGCCCGCCTTGCCGCCCCAGAACTGCTGGTAGGAGGCGTGGTCGAGGTGGTCGACCGGGCCGGAGGTGAGCAGCAGGTCGTGCGCGTAGTCCACGTTCCCGAAGGCCCGCCAGGCGACCTCGTGCAGATCGTGCACGTCGCAGTCGGCGTCGACCACGATGATCAGCTTCGTCAGCGACATCATGTGCGCGCCCCAGACCGCCGACATCACCTTCTGCGCGTGCTTCGGGTACTTCTTGTCGATCGAGATGATCGCGCAGTTGTGGAAGCCGCCGGCCTCGGGGAGGTGGTAGTCCACGATGTCCGGGATGATGATCTTCAGCAGCGGCAGGAAGAACCGCTCGGTCGCGCGGCCCAGCGGCCCGTCCTCGGTCGGCGGGCGGCCGACGACGATCGACTGGAACAGCGGCTTCTTCCGCGTCGTGACGCAGTCGATGGTCAGCGCGGGGAACGGCTCGCGCGGCGTGTAGAAGCCGGTGTGGTCGCCGAACGGCCCCTCCGGCAGCATCGTGCCCGGCTCCAGCCAGCCCTCCAGCACCACCTCGGCGTTGGCCGGGACCTGGAGCGGCACGGTCAGGCAGTCCACCAGCTCGACGCGCTTGCCCTGCACGAAGCCCGCGAAGAGGTACTCGTCGATGTCGCCGGGCAGCGGCGCGGTCGACGCGTACGTCACGGCCGGCGGGCAGCCGAACGCGATCGCCACCGGCAGCCGCTCGCCGCGCCGGGCGGCGACCTGGTAGTGGTTGCGGCTGTCCTTGTGGATCTGCCAGTGCATGCCGATGGTGCGGCGGTCGTGGCGCTGGAGCCGGTAGAGGCCGAGGTTGCGGATTCCGGTCTCGGGGTCCTTGGTGTGGGTCAGCCCGAGATTGAAGAACGAGCCGCCGTCCTCGGGCCAGGTGAAGAGGGCGGGCAGCGCCATGAGGTCCACCTCGTCGCCCTTGAGGACGACCTCCTGCACGGGCGCGTGCTTCACCTTCTTCGGTGGCACGTGCGATATCGCGCCGAGTTTGCCGAAGGCCTCCCGCATTCCCACGAATCCCTGGGGCAGCTCCGGTTTCAGCAGTCCGGCGATCTTCTCGCTGATCTCGCCGTACGAGCCGAGCCCCAGCGCTTTCAGCATGCGGCGGTCCGTGCCGAAGACGTTCATGGCCAGGGGCAGGTCGGAGCCCTTCACCTTCTCGAAGAGAAGCGCCGGGCCGCCTGCCTTGTTCACCCTGTCGGTGATTTCTCCCACCTCCAGGTGGGGGTCGACCTCGGCCTTGACCCTCGTGAGGTCGCCGTCCCGTTCCAGGGCCTTCAGCAGGGAACGGAGATCGTCGTATGCCATGCCGCTCAGTATTCCGGACGCATTACCCTGGCCTTGTCAGGGGGCCTCGCACGGGCCCGGTCCGTCCAGCCCTGGGGGACTACCATGCTGAGGGTGCTGCTGTTTCTGGTGCCGCTGGCGCTGGCCATCTACGCCCTGGTGGACTGCATCAGTTCCAAGGACGAGGAGATCAAGCATCTTCCGAAGCTGTTCTGGATCCTGCTGATCGTGCTGGCCTGGGTCATCGGACCGCTGGCCTGGATCTTCGTGGGTCGCGACCGCGCCTTCCCCGGCCGCGGCGCCTCCGCGCGCCGCCCCGCCTCCGGCGGCTGGGTCGCCCCGGACGACAACCCCGACTTCCTGCGCTCACTGAACGAGACCCGCCCGGCCCCCCGCGAAGAAGAGGAAGAGCTGCGCGGCCACGACGGCGACGAGGAGAACCCACCCCCGGCCACATGAGCCCCCCTGCGGGGGGTGGCCGACGAGGGTTTTTCCCCCCAGGGGGCGGCACGGCCGGGCGCGGGCGCCACCAGCCGGCCCGGTCACCCGCCGCCATTGCCACCTGACGGGCCGCCCCGACACACGAGGCCCGGCCCATGGTCGAGCCCGGCGCCGCCGCGCGGGCGCATCGCCGCCGCGCGAAGCCCGTACCGACTCCACGACCGAGCACCGGCACGAGACCCGACCCGACATCCACCCGCCACCGCCCAAGCGCGCTCGCCCGACGACCCGCCGCCATCGGCACGCGACGGGCCGCCCCGACCGCACGGGGGCGTGCGGACCGCAGCGCCGCGAAGCGCGTCGCCGCCGCGTGGGCGGGGAGGGGTCAGACGCCGCCGTAGGAGTGGAGGCTGTCGAAGAAGATGTTGACGCCGTAGTAGTTGATGATGAAGCACACGAATCCGGCGATGCCCAGGTAGGCCGCCTTGCGGCCCTTCCAGCCGACCGTCGCGCGGGCGTGCAGGTAGCAGGCGTAGGCCACCCACGTGATGAACGCCCAGACCTCCTTCGGGTCCCAGCCCCAGTAGCGGCCCCACGCGTACTCGGCCCAGATCGCGCCCGCGATGATCGTGAAGGTCCAGACGGGGAAGACCGCCGCGTTGATCCGGTAGGCGAACTTGTCGAGCGTCACCGACGACGGCAGTCGTTCCATCACCGACGCCATCGCCGCGCGCGGGCGGCCCCCGGCGGCGAGCTTCGTCTCGTAGCGGTCGCGGAGCAGGAACAGCGCGCTGGTCACCGCGCCCAGGTAGAACAGGCCGCCGCAGATGATCGCCAGCGGGACGTGGATCCACATCCAGATCGAGTCGAGCGCCGGCTCCAGCCGCGTGCTCTCCGTGTACAGCACGGTGACCGCCAGGCCCAGGTCCAGCAGCACGGTGGTAACCAGCGGCAGGCCCAGCCAGCGGACGTTCCGCCCGGCGAGCAGGAAGGCCAGGAACGCGCCCACCACGACGGCCGAGAAGGCGGTGGAGAACTCGTACATGTTCCCCCACGGCCCCCGCGAGACCGACAGGGCCCGGCACAGCACCCCGCCGAAGTGCAGCAGGAACGCCAGGGTCGTCAGGGACACGGCGATCCGGCCGTACAGGTCGCCCTGCTCGTCCTCCCCCGCCGCCCCCGGACCGTCCGGGACCGCGTCCCGGGCGGGGACCGAGGAGCGGGTGACCACCTCCGGCCGCTCCAGCACGCTGGTCGTGCCGTTCTTCCGCACGGTCACGACGGGCCCCCGCGCCGGCGACGTCCCCTCGGCCGCCGCCGACAGCGCGGCGGCCGTGCGCGCCACCTTGCTGCGGCTGCCGAAGATCCACTCGGTGGTATAGGCGAGGAACGCCAGGGCGTAGACGGCCATCGACGCGTAGATCAGCATGTCGCTGAAGTCGGCGAGGCCCTCGTTGGCGGCGAGGATCATGGACGTGGTGCTCCTTCGGCGGGATCGGCTGACTCGGGAATGAGCGGTGCGTCCGGCTGGAGCCGGGCCGCGAGGTCGGCCAGCTCCTCGGGGATCTTGGCGGACTCGGTGCGGCCCAGCGACGCCATCTCGACGACGGTGCGGCCGTCGTCCCCCGCGTACGCCCGCACCCACACGCGGCGGCGCTGGAGCAGCAGGGACAGGGCGAGCCCGGCGACCGCGGCGAGCGCGCCGCCCAGCGCCCAGTCGTTGCCCGCCTTGGTGGTGATCTGGAACGTCGCCCAGTTCTCGAAGCCCTCGTAGGTGAGGGTGCCCATGCCGTCGGGCAGTTCGAAGGACTCGCCGGGCAGGAGGTTGAAGCGGACCGGCTCGCCGTCGGCGTCCCGGAACTGCTCCATGTTGGTGGTGTCGAGCTGGTAGACGTTCTGCGGCAGGCCGGAGTTGACGCCGAGGTCGCCGTGAAAGGCGTTGAGCGTCAGCACCGGGAGGTCCGGCTCGGGGAACGTGGAGTGCGGCCCGCGCACGTCGTCGAGGGCGAAGCTGGGGTTGAAGAAGCCCTGGAAGCCGAGCTGGTCGGGCTCGCCGTCCGGGCCGACGTAGTCACTGACCTTGATCACGCCGGTCGAGCTGAGCGCCTGGTCCTGCGGCAGGAACGGCACCGGCCCGCTGAACGCGATCTGGCCCTGCCCGTCGGTGACGGTGACGACGGGCGCGTAGCCGTGGCCGAGGAGCCGGATGCGGGCGTCGCCGACGTGCACGGGGTGGTTGACCTCGATCGACGCGTCCTGCTCCGCGCCGTCGGCCGTCCAGTAGGTGATGTCGGCGCGGAACTCGGTGGCGGTGCCCAGGTCGACGCTGTCGCGCGAGTAGTCGGCGTGGAACTCGTTGAGCGTGAAGCCGAACGGCTCCAGGTCGTCCACGTCGAAGAGCGAGCCGGACTCGAAGTCGTCGTACTGGGTGAGGGTGTTGGCGAAGCCCTCCCCGGTGACCATCAGCTTGCCGCCCTCGGCGTAGTAGAGCCGGCCCGCGGCGAACGCGACGAGCATCACGATGAGCGCGAGGTGGAAGAGCAGGTTCCCGGCTTCCCTCAGGTATCCCTTCTCGGCCGCGACGTGCGCGCCGCCGGGCCCGTCCTCGCGGTGCGCGCGGAACCGCCGGCGCCGCAGCAGCCCGTGCGCGGCGTCGAGGACCCGCTCGGGCTCGGCGTCGGTGCGCCACGTGGTGTACGCGGGCATCCGGGTCAGACGGCGCGGGGCGCGCGGCGGACGGCCGCGCAACTGGCCGATGAACTGCCAGGTGCGCGGGACGATGCAGCCGATGAGGGAGACGAACAGCAAGGTGTAGATCGCGGAGAACCACACCGAGGAGTAGACGTCGAAGAGCTGGAGCTTGTCGTAGAAGCCGGACAGGGCCTCGTTACGGGTCCTGAACTCCTGGGCGAGGGTGGCGTCCACCTCGTCCTGCGGGATCAGCGAGCCGGGGATGGAGGCCAGGGCGAGGAGGAAGAGCAGGATCAGCGCGACGCGCATGGAGGTGAGCTGCCGCCAGGTCCAGCGCGCCCAGCCGGTCAGCTCGCGCAGCAGCCAGCGGGCCGTGCCGAGCGCGCCCGGCGCGCGGGGGCCGCCGAACGAGCCGGGCACGGCGGTACCGGCCGGCTCATCCTCCGGCGCGTCCGCCGCCGGGGCGGTGGAGAGCCCGGCGGCGGCCGTGGCCTCGTCCGCCAGGGTCTCCGCCTCCGTCTGCGTCCGCGTCTCCGTCCGCGTCTCCGTCTGCGTCCGCGTCGTGCTGTCGTTGGCCATACCCGCCATACCTGTCAGATCCAAACGCCGAAGTCGGAAGACCAGACCTGCATCTCGTACACCATGTCGGCCCAGACACCGGTGACGAGGAGCAGTCCGGTGGCGATCAGCATGCCGCCGCCCAGCCGCATGACCCAGACATAGTGCCGCTTGACCCAGCCGAACGCGCCGAGCGTACGGCGGAAGGCGAGCGCCGCCACGATGAACGGCAGGCCGAGACCGAGGCAGTAGACGAACGTGAGCAGCGCGCCGCGCGCCGCCGTGGCCTCGCTGAACGCCAGGAACTGCACGGCCCCCAGCGTCGGCCCGATGCACGGCGTCCAGCCGATGCCGAAGACGACGCCGAGCATCGGCGCGCCGGCCAGCCCGACGCCGGGCTTGACGTGGAAGCGGAACTCCCGCCCGCTGAGCCGGGGCAGCAGCCCGGCGAACATCACGCCGAGCAGGATCGTCAGCGCCCCGAAGACACGGCTGAGGGTCTGCTGGTGCTCCAGCAGCTCCGAGCCGATGCCGCCGAAGAGGGCGCCGGTGGAGACGAAGACGGCCGAGAAGCCGAGCACGAAGAGCGAGGCGCCCAGCGCCATCCGGCCGCGCCTGGCCTCCTTCAGGTCGGCGCCGCCGACGCCGGTGACGTACGACAGGTAGCCGGGGACCAGCGGCAGCACGCAGGGCGAGAAGAACGACACGAGGCCGCCGAGCAGCGCGATGGGCAGGGCCAGGAGCAGCGCCCCGCTCAGAACCGTCTGGTTGTATTCCACGGCCGGGTCATCCCTCGGCGATCACGGGGTCGAGGGCGGCGCGCAGCTCCTCCTCGGTGAGCGCCTTGAGCGCGCGCGCGGCGATGCGGCCCTCGCGGTCGATGATCAGGGTGGTGGGGATCGCCTGCGGGTTGAGGCTGCCGCTCGGGAACTCCAGGAGGAGCCGCCCGTCGGGGTCGTAGAAGCTGGGGTAGGGCACATCGTGGGTGCGCTCGAAGCCGTCGGCGTTCTCGCGGGACCGGTCGCGGGTGTTGATCCCGAGGAACTGGACGCCCTGGTCGGCGGTGTCCTCGGCGACCCGGACGAAGTTGTCCGCCTCGGCGATGCAGGGCGGGCACCAGGAGCCCCAGATGTTCAGCACCACGACCTGACCCCGGTAGTCGGACAGGCGCAACGGGTCGCCGTCGACCGACTCGCCGGTGAGGTCGGGGGCCTCCTCGCGGTCGGCCGCCGCGACCTGGGTGATCTCACCCGTGCCCTGCACGATGTTGGTGTCGCCGCCGGAGGGACCGGCCTGGTCGCCGGCGCACGACGTGAGCACCAGCGCCCCGGTCAGGGCCCCGGCCAGGGCCACGCTGACAGCCCGGAACTGGATCATGTGAAAAGTTTCCCATGCGCCCCACGGTGATCTTGGGCGCCCCCCTTGTCCGCGTATGGCTCCTGGTCAGGCCCCATATCCCTTGCTCGCGCCGGCCCCCTTGACCGGCTTGGCGCCGGCCCGCAGGTGGACGGGGACGAGGTCGAGGGCGGGTTCCGTGTAGGTGAGGGAGACGATGTCGTCGCCGACGAACGTGAAGCTGGTCAGCGACGCCAGCGTGCACTGGCGGCTGCGCGGGTCGTGCCACAGCCGGCGCCGCTCCACGAAGCTGCGCAGCATCCAGATCGGGAGCTGGTGGCTCACGCACACCGCCTCGTGGCCGCGCGCCGCGTCCCGCGCCGCGTCGAGGGCACCCTTCATCCGCACGATCTGCTCGACGTACGGCTCGCCCCAGGACGGGCGGAACGGGTTGCGCAGGTGCCGCCAGTTCCCCGGCCGGCGCAGGGCGCCGTCGCCGACGCCGAAGGTCTTGCCCTGGAAGACGTTGGCCGCCTCGATCAGCCGCCGGTCCGTCGCCACGTCGAGCCCGTGCGCCGTGGCGATGGGCTCGGCGGTCTCCCGCGCCCGCTCCAGCGGCGAGGACACGACGTGGGTGATGTCACGGCCGGCGAGGTGCTCGGCCACGCGCTCGGCCATCCGCCGGCCCAGCTCGGAGAGGTGGAAGCCGGGCAGCCGTCCGTAGAGGACCCCCGTCGGGTTCTCCACCTCGCCGTGCCGCACCACGTGGACGACCGTCCGCTCGTCGCTGCTCATGTCCGCGCTGTCCCCGTTGTCCGTCCCCGGTATGTCCGACTGGTTCATGGTGCCGCTCACGTGTCGCGTCCCGCGCCCGGGTCCTCCGCCTCGGCCGCGGCGCGGGCGGCGGCCGGGAGGGCGGCGGCGATCCGCTCCAGCGCCCGCTCGTCGTGGGCCGTGGACACGAACCACGCCTCGAAGGCGGACGGCGGCAGGTAGACGCCGCGCTCCAGCATGGCGTGGAAGAAGGCGGTGTAGCGGAACGCGTCCTGCGCCTTGGCGGAGGCGAAGTCGGTCACCGGCTCGCCGGTGAAGAAGACGGAGAACATGGTGCCCGCCACGCCGATCGTGTGCGCCACGCCCTCCTTGGCCAGCGCCTGCCCGACCAGGCCGCGCAGCTCGGCGGCGGTGGCGTCCAGCCGCGCGTAGGCCGCGTCGTCCAGCAGCCGGAGCTGCGCCAGCCCGGCCGCCGTGGCCACCGGGTTCCCCGAGAGGGTGCCCGCCTGGTAGACGGGACCGGCCGGCGCCAGCCGCTCCATGATGTCGGCGCGCCCGCCGAACGCCGCCGCCGGGAAGCCGCCGCCCATCACCTTGCCGAACGTCATCAGGTCGGGGGCGACGCCCTCGATGCCGAACCACCCCTGGCGGCTGACCCGGAAGCCCGTCATCACCTCGTCGGAGATCAGCAGCGCGCCGTGCGCGGCGCACAGATCGGCCAGGCCACGGGTGAAGCCGGGCGCGGGCGGCACGACGCCCATGTTGCCGGGCGCCGCCTCGGTGATGACGCAGGCGATCTCGCCGGGGTGGGCCTCGAACGCGGCGCGCACGGCGTCCAGGTCGTTGTACGGCAGGACGACGGTCTCGCCGGCCTGGGCGCCGGTGACGCCGGGGGTGTCGGGCAGGCCGAACGTCGCGACGCCGGAGCCGGCGGCGGCCAGCAGCGCGTCCACGTGCCCGTGGTAGCAGCCGGCGAACTTGACGACCTTGGCCCGGCCGGTGAAGCCGCGCGCCAGGCGGATCGCGGACATCGTGGCCTCGGTGCCGGAGGAGACCAGCCGCACCTGCTCGACGGGCGGCACCCGCGCCACCATCTCCTCGGCCAGCTCGACCTCGCCGGGGGTGGGGGCGCCGAAGGAGGTGCCGCGGGCGGCGGCGGCCCGGACCGCCTCCAGGACCACCGGGTGGGCGTGACCGAGGATCATCGGGCCCCACGAACACACCAGATCCACATATTCCCGGCCATCGGCGTCCGTCAGGTACGCACCGGCACCGGAGACCATGAACCGGGGCGTACCGCCCACGGCGCCGAAGGCGCGCACCGGAGAGTTCACTCCGCCCGGCGTCACGCGGGCAGCGCGAGCGAAGAGCGTCTGGGAGACTGGGGCTTCGTAGGATTCAGTCACGCGGTCCATGGTGACAGAGCCCCTTACAGCTCGGTGACGGCGCGTTTCGCCGTCGCGTGGCAGGGGAGGTGTCTCAAACGATGATCGGGTCGCGCGGCGGGGGTCGCGAAAAGTCAGGTGGTGACATGCAGCGCGGTGGCGAGGTCGGCGAGGGAACCGAGGGCGTCGGACCGGACCCTGTACCGCGCGCGCGTGCCCGCAGGGGGCGCCACCGCCGCAAGGCGGAGAACGGCGATTTCGAGTTCCGTGGCCGAGGCGGACGAATGGCCGTGACGTACAAGTATTTCGGGGCGCCGGACGGCGCCACCGCCGCCCGGGTGCCGCTGTCGATGCGGCCGGAGGAGCTGGGCGGCGACGAGCTGGGCCAGGGCATGTTCACCCGGATCAAGCCGGAGACCATGGCCGCGATGGTGCTCACCGGCATCGAGGGGATACCCCTGCACCGGGTGCCCCCGCTGGAGCTGGTGGTGCTCCACCCCGACTACGCCGTGGTGAAATTGCCCACAACCGTGGTCGACCCGTTGCGCGGGATCGGTGAGGAGACCGTGGGCGCCGCCGCGTTCATCTGGTCGACGGTCCCCGACCGCAGCGGGCCGAGCGACGCGTTCGGCGTCTACAAGCTGCTCAACGAGTGGCAGGACTTCTCCCGCCGCCTGCACGAGGCCGGCCACCAGCCGTACTGCCTGGTCTGGCCCTGACCCCGCTTCGTGTTCGCCGGTCGCCTGCGGTAGACATGGTTCCCCGCCAGGTCCACCGGCGACCAGCGAGCTTCAGCGAGGGAGGCGGTCCGTGCGCCGCAGGGTACGCAGGGTCTTCGTGGCGCGCGCCGCCGCGCTGGCCGCCGCGGCGGTCTGCGGGCTGACCGCCGGCTGTTCCGCCGAGCTGGGCGGCGCCGACGGCACGACGGGCGCCGGGCAGACGGGCGGCACGGCGCACGCGGCCCAGCCCGGCCGGTACTCGGGGCTGCCCGAGCCGTGCGGCGCGGTGCACGACGACACCCTGCGCGAGCTGCTGCCCGGCGGCGACGACGAGGCGTACGCGGGCGAGACCGACGCGACGTTCGACAGCGGGCGCCGGGTCGGCTGCGCGTGGCACACCGTGACGGCGACCGGCAGCCACCGGCTGTCGGTCGACTACCAGCGGATCGTCTCCTACGACCCGGCCGTCAGCGATGACGACGAGGCGGAGACCGAGTTCGAGGAGCGGGCGGCAGAGGCCGGGATCCCGGTGACGGAGAGCCCGGACGCGGACGGCTCGTCCGCGCCGCCGGAGGACCCGCTCGCGCCCCGCACCCTGGATGGGATTGGTCACGTCGCCTTCCTCGACGACCGCCTGACCAGCGTCGATCCGGGCGAGCGCCGGGAGCTGACCCTGACGTTCCGGAATGCGAACGTTATCGTCACAGTGAACTACGTCGTCTCGACCAACGTGCCCGGTGCCGTGCTCGACAGCGCGTCGCTCCAGCAGCGGATCCAGACCGTTGCCCGGCAGCTCGCGGGTGGATTCGACGGTTGAGCGCGCGCCACGGCCCGTTTCGCGCGGCCCGCGGGCGTAGCGTGACCCCGCACAGTCCCCGTCACCGGAGCGAAGAAAGACCATGAACCGTACCGTCTCGCGACTCGCCGTCCGCACGCTGGCCTGGGCCGCCGTGCCCGTCCTGTTCGCCGCCGGCTGCTCGTCGTCGTCCTCCGACTCCGGCGAGGACACCGCCGACGACGCGCCGCAGAGCGTGGCGCCCTCCCCGGAGCCCGTGAGATTCACGTCCCTGCCCGAGGCCTGCTCGACGCTGTCCGAGGACGTCATCGCGGACGTCGTCCCCGAGGCCGACCCCAAGGAGGGCGAGACCCTCACCGCCGCGGACGCCGAGACCTCCGGCGCCTGCCTGTGGAGCGGCCTCGACGAGTACCAGTTCCGCTCGCTCACCGTCGCCCTGCGGCGCTTCGAGTCGGACGTGGCGCTCGGCAGCGGCGACGAGCGGGCCGGCGCGTACCTGACGCAGATGGTCGAGGAGGTCACCGGCGACGACGCCCACACGGACCTGGAGACCGCCGAGCTGGCCGAGGCCGGTGACGCCGCCACCTCGATCGGCTACACGGTGGTCAAGGAGTCCGACGAGGAGGGCGAGCAGGAGTACCGCCAGCAGCGGATCGTCGCCCGCACCGGCAACGTCGTGGTCACCCTCGACTACTCCGGCGCCGGCTTCGAGGGCGACGACATGCCGAGCGCCGAGGACATCAAGGAGGCCGCGGAGACGGCCGCCCGCGAGGCCGTCACCACGGTGAACGCCTCGGCGGACACCCCGGCCGACGAGACGCAGCACGAAGAGGGCCACGAGGGGACGACCCCCGAGGAGCAGCCCGCCGAGGGCAGCGGCGCCTAGGCCCGACAGAACAGGACCTAGCCGCCCAGCAGGGTCCGCACCCGGTCCTGGCCCACCGCGAGCAGCAGCGTCGGCAGCCGCGGGCCCGTGTCGCGGCCGATCAGCAGCCGGTACAGCAGCGCGAAGAACCCGCGCTGCGCCACCTTCAGCTCCGGCGTGGGCCTGGCGTCGGGCGACAGCCCGGCCTGGATCTTCGGCACCCCGTAGACCAGGGCGGTCAGCCCGTCCAGCGACCAGTGCCCGGCCAGCTCCGCCAGCAGCAGCCGCAGCGACTCCCGCTGCGCCTCGTCCAGCGACGCCAGCAGCGCGGCGTCGGGCTCCTCCCGGACCCGGGTGCGCGACTCCGCGGGCATCTGGGTCTCCACCCAGCGCGCCGCGCGGTCCAGCCGCGGCCGGGTCTCGTCCAGGGAACGGACCGGGTGCTCCGGGTCCAGCTCGCCGAGGATCCGCAGCGTCTGCTCCTCGTCCCCGGTGGTGATGTCCACCACCGAGGCGAGCATCCGGTACGGCAGCGGGCGCGGCGTCGCGGGCAGCTCGCCGGCGGCCGTGCGCACCGCCCGCGCGTGGGCCGCGGCGTCCGCCGGCTGGGCCGTGCCCTCCGCGACCTTGCGGCACAGCGCGTCCCACTCGTCGTAGGTGCGCTGGATCTCGCCGTCGAAGGCGATCTTGAACGACTGGTTCGGCCGCCGCCGCGCGTACAGCCAGCGCAGCACCGGGGCCTCCATGATCTCCAGGGCGTCGGCCGCGATCGGCACCCCGCCCTTGGAGCTGGACATCTTGGCCATGCCGCTGATGCCGACGAACGCGTACATCGGACCGATCGGCTGCTGCCCGCCGAAGATCTCCGACACCAGCTGGCCGCCGACGACCCAGGAGGAGCCCGGCGAGTGGTGGTCGACGCCGGACGGCTCGAAGATCACGCCCTCGTACGCCCACCGCATCGGCCAGTCCACCTTCCAGACCAGCTTGCCGCGGTTGTGCTCCGACAGCTTCACCGTCTCGTCGTGGCCGCACGCGCACACGTACCGCAGCTCGGTGGTGTCGTCGTCGTACGAGGTGACGGTGGTGAGGTCGGTGCCGCAGGCCGCGCAGTACGGCTTGTACGGGTAGTACCCGGCGTCGCCCGCGCTGCCGTCGTCCTCGCTCGCCGCGCCGGAGCCCTCGACGGCCGCCTGCTCGGTCGCGTCCGCCGGCTCGGGCGCCTGCGCGGCCTGCTTGGTGCGGTACCGCGCCAGCACGGCGTCGATCCGGCGGCGCTCGCGCATCGCGAACAGGATCTGGTCCCGGTAGGCGCCCGAGGTGTACTGCTCGGTCTGGCTGATGGCGCGGACCTCGACGCCCAGCGCGGCCAGCGCGGAGATCATCGGCGCCTTGAAGTGCTCGGCCCACGACGCGTACGGGCTGCCCGGCGGCGCCGGGACCGAGGTCAGCGGCTTGCCGATGTGCTCGCTCCACGACGGGTCGACCCCGGCCGGGACCTTGCGGAAGCGGTCGTAGTCGTCCCAGGAGAGCAGGTGCTCGCAGGGGACGCCCCGCCGCTTGATCTCGTCCGCGACGAGGTGCGGCACCATGATCTCCCGCAGGTTGCCGAGGTGGATCGGGCCCGAGGGGCTGAGCCCCGAGGCGCAGACGATCACCGGAGCGGTGGCGGCCGATGTCGCGGCGCCGGGGGCGCGGCGCTCCGCCTCGGCGATGACCTCGTCGGCGAGTCGGGAGACCCAGTCGGTCTCGGGGGTGGTCTGGCCCACGGTTCGGCACATCCTTCGGTTCCGGGCTGTCGGGGCCATTGTTCCACCCGGCCCGTACTGGTTTTCCACCCGAAAAGGGCTGGCGGGCCCATGGGATACTGCCGCTATGCCCCCGGTTCCCTCCCTCACCACCGCCGTTCACCAGCGCCTCGCCGACGCGCTGGCCGCCGCGCTGCCCGAGTCCGCCGTGGACGCGGACCCGCTGCTGCGCCGCAGCGACCGGGCGGACCTCCAGGCGAACGGGCTGCTGGCGCTGGCCAAGCGCCTGCGGGGGAACCCGCGGGAGCTGGCCGCCCGCGTGGTCGGGGAGGTCGACAAGGCGGGGCTGATCGAGGAGATCGAGGTCTCCGGCCCCGGCTTCCTCAACATCACGGTCAGCGACGAGGCGATCGTGCGGACCCTGGCCGCGCGGGCCGCCGACGACCGGCTCGGCGTGCCGTACACCGAGCGGCCCGGCACCATGATCATCGAGTACTCGCAGCCGAACGTCGCCAAGGAGATGCACGTCGGCCACCTGCGGGGCACGGTGATCGGTGACGCGCTGGTGCGGATCATGGAGTTCCGCGGCGAGAAGGTCATCCGGCGCAACCACATCGGGGACTGGGGCACCCAGTTCGGGATGCTGATCCAGTACCTGATCGAGCACCCGCACGAGCTGGACCACGACGCGGAGGGCCGGGAGAGCGGCAACGCCGCCATGTCGCGGCTCAACCGGCTGTACAAGGCGTCGCGCGCGCTCTTCGACTCCGACGCCGCGTTCAAGGACCGGGCGCGCCGGCGGGTGGTCGACCTCCAGGCGGGCGATCCGGAGACGCTGGCGCTGTGGCAGAAGATCGTGGACGAGTCGAAGATCTACTTCAACGCCGTCTACCGGAAGCTCGACGTCCTCCTCACCGACGAGGACGTGGTCGGCGAGTCCGCGTACAACGACGATCTGGCCACGCTGGCGCGGGAGCTGGAGGAGTCCGGCGTCGCGGTGCGGTCGGACGGCGCGCTGTGCGTGTTCTTCGACGACGTCAAGGGGCCCGACGACCGGCCCGTTCCGCTGATCGTGCAGAAGGCGGACGGCGGCTTCGGGTACGCGGCGACCGACCTGGCCGCCATCCGGAACCGGATCGGCACGCTGCACGCCGACACCATGCTGTACATCGTGGACGCCCGGCAGGCGCTGCACTTCAAGATGGTCTTCGAGACCGCGCGGCGCGCCGGCTGGCTGCCGGACGGCGTGGCGCACCACCTGGCGTACGGCACGGTCCTCGGCAAGGACGGCAAGCCGTTCAAGACGCGGTCCGGCGAGTCGGTCCGGCTGATGGACCTGCTGGACGAGGCCGTCGAGCGGGCGGCCGGGGTCGTCGAGGAGAAGGCGCGGGACCTGTCGGAGGCCGAGGTCGCGGAGCGGGCGACCGAGGTGGGCATCGGCGCCGTGAAGTACGCCGACCTGTCGACGTCCCGGACCAAGGACTACATCTTCGACCTGGACCGGATGGTGTCGCTCCAGGGCAACACCAGCGTCTACCTCCAGTACGCCTACGCCCGGATCCAGTCCATCCTGCGCCGGGCCGCCGGGCAGGAGGGCGCCCGCGCGGCGGCCCACCCCGAGCTGCCGCTCGCCCCGGCGGAGCGGGCGCTCGGGCTCCACCTCGACGAGTTCGCCGCGACGCTGAAGGACGTGGCGGAGACGTACGAGCCGCACCGGCTCGCCGCCTATCTGTACGCGCTGGCCTCGCACTACACGACGTTCTACGACCAGTGCCCGGTGCTGCGCGCCGGGGACGCGGCCACCGTGGAGAACCGGCTGTTCCTGTGCGAGCTGACCGCCCGCACCCTGCGGCAGGGCATGGCGCTGCTGGGCATCCACACGCCCGAGCGGCTCTGACCCCTGGCTCAGGCTCCTTGAGTCCCGATCGCCGCCGCCAGCTCCCCCGCCACGGCCCGGCGGTACGCGCTGTCCGTGCCGCGGGCCCGGGTGGGGTGGACGCGGTTGGTCAGCAGCACCAGCAGCACCCCGGTGGCCGGGTCCGCGACCAGGCTGGTGCCGGTGAAGCCGGTGTGGCCCAACGCGGTCGGTGACGCCAGCGCGCCCATCCAGGCGGGCTCGTTCCGCTGCCAGCCCAGACCCTCGCGCCGCATGGCGCCCGCCCAGTCCTCGTCGAGCACCGCCTGCCCGAAGACCGCGAGGTCCCGGGCGGTGGAGAACAGCCCGGCGTGGCCGGCGACGCCGCCGAGGTGGTACGCGTTCTCGTCGTGGACCTGGCCGCGCAGCATGCCGCGCCCGGTCCACGGCTGGTCCTCGGTGGCGGCGACGCGGCCCGGGTCCACCGGCCCGTAGCGCGTGTCGGCCATGCCCAGCGGCCCGGTGACCAGCTCCGCCACCAACGCGTCCAGCGGCTTGCCCGCCACCCGCTGGAGCACCTCGCCGAGGACGATGAACCCCAGGTCGGAGTAGACCCGGCGGCCCGGGGTGGTCAGCGGCAGCGCGTCGATGGCGGCGAGCCGGGCGGCGCGGTCCGGATAGGGGCCGAGGTCGATCACGGCCGGCAGACCGCCGGTGTGGGTGAGCAGCGCCCGCGCCGTCACGCCACGCCAGACGGGCGCGTCGAGAGCGAGCGCGCCCCGCTCGGCGAGGCGCACGGCCACGGTGGCGGTGAACAGCTTGGACAACGAGGCGATGTCGAACACCGTGTCCCGCGCCATCGGCACCGGCTCACCGCCCCCGTGGCAGACCGCCCAGCCGCGCGCCTCGTGCGCGACGACGGCGCCGTGGCGGGCGGCGAGCAGCACGAACCCGGGATACGACGGCTCGGGCCCGGCCATGAACGCCTCGGCGGCGGACACCAGCCGGGCGGCGACCCCGGTGGGCGGAGCGCTCATGCCTCGCGGTGGACCTTGGTGTTCGACGCCTGGGCGCGCGGGCGGACGACGAGCAGGTCGATGTTGACGTGCGGCGGGCGCGTGACGGCCCAGGCGATGGTGTCCGCGACGTCCTCGGCGGTCAGCGGCTCCGCGACCCCCGCGTACACCCGGGCGGCGCGCGCCGCGTCGCCGCGGAAGCGGGTGAGGGAGAACTCGTCGGTGCGGACCATGCCGGGCGCGATCTCGATCACCCGCACCGGCCGCCCGACGATCTCCAGGCGGAGCGTCTCGGCGAGCACGTGGGCCCCGTGCTTGGCCGCGGCGTACCCGGCGCCGCCCTCGTACGTGCCGTGCCCGGCCGTGGAGGTCACCACCAGCACGGTCCCGGCGCCCGACGCGGTCAGCGCGGGCAGGAGCGCCTGGGTCATGTGCAGCACGCCCAGCACGTTGACCTCGTACATCGCCCGCCAGTCGGCGGGATCGCCCTCGGCCACGGGCTCCAGCCCGACCGCGCCGCCCGCGTTGTTCACCAGCACGTCGCACGGCCCGAGGGCGGCGGCGAAGGCGTCGACGGCGGCCCGGTCGGTGACGTCGAGCACCCGCGCCTCGGCCCGGTGGCCGGCCCGCCCCAGCTCGTCGGCGAGGGCCTCGACGCGCTCCTTCCGCCGGGCGGTGAGGACGACGCGGAAGCCCTCCCGGGCCAGCCGCCGCGCGGTGGCGGCGCCGATGCCGCTGCTGGCTCCGGTGACGACGGCGGTGGGCGTGCTCACGGTGATGTCTCCTGTGGCGTCAGCGGGTCAGGCGGTGGGCGAACTCGGTGGCCCAGTACGTGAGGATCAGGTTCGCCCCGGCCCGCTTGAACGCCGTCAGCGTCTCCTCGATCGCCCGGTCCCGGTCCAGCCAGCCGCGCTCCGCCGCCGCCTCGACCATCGCGTACTCGCCGGAGATCTGGTACGCCGCCACCGGCACCGGCGAGGCGTCCGCGACCCGGCGGAGGATGTCGAGGTACGGCAGCCCCGGCTTCACCATCACCATGTCCGCGCCCTCGGCGAGATCCAGCTCCAGCTCCCGCAGCGCCTCCCGCGCGTTCGGCGCGTCCTGCTGGTACGCCTTGCGGTCGCCGCGCAGCGACGAGTTCACCGCCTCGCGGAACGGGCCGTAGAACGCCGACGCGTACTTCGCCGTGTACGCCAGCAGCGCCACGTCCTGGTGGCCCGCCGCGTCCAGCGCGCGCCGCACGTGGCCGATCTGGCCGTCCATCATGCCGCTGGGGCCCAGCACGTGCGCCCCCGCCTCGGCCTGCACCAGCGCCATCTCGGCGTACCGCGCCAGCGTCGCGTCGTTGTCCACCCGGCCCCGGTCGTCCAGCACGCCGCAGTGGCCGTGGTCGGTGACCTCGTCCAGGCACAGGTCCGACATCACCACCAGCGCGTCCCCGACCTCGGCCCGGACGTCCCGCAGCGCTACCTGCAGGACGCCGTCCGGGTCGGTGCCGGGCGAGCCGATCGCGTCCTTCTTGGCGTCCTCCGGCACCCCGAACAGCATGATCCCGCTGATCCCCGCCCCGGCCGCCGCCACGGCGGCCTTCCGCAGGGAGTCCCGCGAGTGCTGCACCACGCCCGGCATGGACGAGACCGGCACCGGCTCGGACACGCCCTCCCGCACGAACGCGGGCAGGATCAGGTCCGCCGGGTGCAGCCGGTGCTCCGCCACCATCCGCCGCATCGCCGGGGTGGTCCGCAGCCGCCGGGGCCGCACGTCGGGGAAGCTCACGGCGTCCGCGCCCTCCTCCGCTGCGGGCGCTTCTCGCTCGGCCGCTTCAGCACCTCACCGGCCTCCAGCGCCGCCGCCCGCCGCTCCGCGCCGAACTCGGCCAGCGCCTCGGCCAGGGCGTGCACCGACGGCTCCGGCGCCATCACGTCCACCCGCAGGCCGTGCTCCTCGGCGGTCCGCGCGGTGGCCGGGCCGATGCACGCGATCACCGTCACGTTGTGCGGCTTGCCCGCGATGCCGACCAGGTTCCGCACGGTCGAGGACGAGGTGAACAGCACCGCGTCGAAGCCGCCGCTCTTGATCGCCTCCCGGGTCTCGGCCGGCGGCGGCGACGCCCGCACCGTCCGGTACGCCGTGACGTCGTCCACCTCCCAGCCCAGCTCCACCAGGCCGGCCACCAGCGTCTCCGTCGCGATGTCGGCGCGCGGCAGGAACACCCGGTCGATCGGGTCGAAGACCGGGTCGTACGGCGGCCAGTCCTCCAGCAGACCGGCGGCCGACTGCTCACCGCTGGGCACCAGGTCGGGCCGCACCCCGAACCGCAGCAGCGCCCGCGCGGTCTGCTCGCCCACGGCGGCGACCTTGATCCCGGCGAACGCCCGCGCGTCCAGGCCGTACTCCTCGAACTTCTCGCGGATCGCCCGCACCGCGTTGACCGAGGTGAACGCGATCCACTCGTACCGTCCGGTGACCAGGCCCTTGACCGCCCGGTCCATCTGCTGCGGCGTGCGCGGCGGCTCGACCGCGATCGTCGGCACCTCGCTGGGCACCGCGCCGTACGAGCGCAACTGCTCCGACAGCGAGGCCGCCTGCTCCTTGGTGCGCGGCACCAGGACCTTCCAGCCGAACAGCGGCTTGGACTCGAACCACGCCAGCCGCTCCCGCTGCGCGGGGGCGCTGCGCTCGCCGACGACCGCTATGACCGGCCGGTCCGCGTCCGGCGAGGGCAGGACCTTCGCGGACTTCAGGGTCCGCTCGACCGTGCCCAGCGTCGCCGTCCAGGTGCGCTGCCGGGTGGTGGTGCCGGCGACCGTGACCGACAGCGGGGTGTCGGGCTTGCGGCCGGCCGAGATCAGCCGGGACGCCGTCACGGCGACCGCGTCCAGGGTGGTGCTGACCACGACGGTCGCGTCGCTGCTGCCGACCTCGGTCCAGCACCGGTCGTCGGCGGAGGCGGCGTTGACGAACCGCACGTCGCCGCCCTCGGAGTCGCGCAGCGGCACCCCGGCGTAGGCGGCGACGCCGACCGCGTTGGCGATGCCGGGGACGACCTCGAACGTGATGCCCTCGGCGGCCAGCGCGAGCAGGTCGGCGGTGGCGTCGGCGTCCATGCCCGGGTCGCCCGCGACCGCACGGACCACCCGCTTGCCGCCGCGCGCGGCCCGCATGACAAGATCGGTGATGTGGTCGGATCCGGCCCGCCCCGGGGAGACGGTGGACCCGTCCTCACCGATGCCCTGCAACGGGGTCTCCGTGCCCGGCGCGATGTGCGCCCGCACGACCTCGTACGCCTCGGGGTCGGCGATCAGCACATCGGCCTGCGCCAGCATGTCGACGGCGCGCAACGTCAGCAGACCCGGATCCCCGGGTCCGGCACCGAGGAAGGTGACGTGTCCGTAGGAAGTACCCGGAGTGCCGCACGGCTCGGTGCGCGCCGCCTGCGGTGCGCGCACGATGCCGTTGCTCGCGGCGCCCGCGGTGCTCGTGGCGCTCGCGGCGCCGGCGGTGCCCATGGGGCCTGCGGTGGTGGGGCTCGTGGTGGGGCTCAATGTGCTCGCTCCCCCATCAGACCGGCCGCGCCCTTGGCGAGCATCTCGGCGGCGAGCCCGCGGCCGATGGCCGCCGCCCCGTCGTCGGACGCCGGTACGGGACCGGTGGTGGACAGCTGCACCTGCGTGGTGCCGTCGGGGGTGCCGACGACGCCGCGCAGGCGCATTTCGGTGACGGTCTGCCCGTCGGCCAGCAGGTCGGCGAAAGCACCCACGGGGGCGCTGCAGCCGGCCTCCAAGGCGGCGAGCAGAGTGCGCTCCGCGGTCACGGCGACCCGGGTGGGCAGGTCGTCGAGTCCGCCGAGCAGGGCGCCGAGGGCCACGTTTGACGCGGCACACTCGACCGCCAGCGCCCCCTGGCCGGGGGCGGGCAGAACGATGTCCGGGGAGATGAGTTCGGTGATCTCGTCACCCCGGTTGATGCGGTGCAGTCCGGCGGCGGCGAGCACGACCGCGTCGAGCTCGCCAGAGCGGACGTACCCGATCCGGGTATCGACATTCCCCCGGATCGCAACCGTTTCGATCTCGCAACCCAGCGCCCGTGCCCAGGCGTTGAGCTGCGCCATCCGGCGGGGCGACCCGGTGCCGACGCGCGCGCGGCCCGGCAGGACCGCCAGCTGTTCGAACGTGAGCCCGTCGCGGGCGACGAGCGCGTCCCTGGCGTCGGCGCGCGGCGGCACGGCCGCCAGGTTCAGCTCGGGCGGCTGCGCGGCCGGCAGGTCCTTCAGGGAGTGCACCGCGAAGTCGATCTCCCCGGCGAGCAGCGCGTCGCGCAGCGCGGAGGCGAAGACCCCGGTGCCGCCGATCTGCGCCAGGTCGCGGCGGGAGATGTCGCCGTAGGTGGTGATCTCGACCAGCTCGACGGGCCGCCCGGACAGCGTGCGGACCTCTTCCGCGATGGCCGAGGACTGGGCCAGGGCGAGCGGGCTGCGCCGGGTCCCCAGCCGCAGGGCGCGGGGGCCGGTCACGACCGCTCCCGCTCGGGGGTGCCGCCGGCCAGGGCCGACAGCGGTCCGAGGTCGAAGAGCTGCCGCAGGGCCGCCGCGTAGTGGTCGCCGCCCGGCTCCCCGGCCAGCTCCTTGACGCGGACGGTGGGCGCGTGGAGCAGCTTGTCGACGACGCGGCGGACCGTTCTGCCGACCTCCTCGCGCTCCTTGTCGCTGAGGTCGGGCAGCCGGCCGTGGAGCCTGGCCAGCTCGGCGGCGACGACGTCGGAGGCCATGGCGCGCAGCGCGACGACCGTGGGCGTGATGTGGGCGGCGCGGCGGGCGGCGCCCAGGGCCGCGGTCTCCTCGGTGACGATGCCGTGCACGGCGTCCACGTCGGCGGCCATGGGGGCGTCGGCGGAGACCGAGGCGAGGGATTCGATGTCGACCAGCCGGACGCCGGGCAGCCGGTGCACGGCGGCGTCGACGTCGCGCGGCATGGCCAGGTCGAGGACGGCGAGGGCGGTGTCGCGCTCGCGGATCGCGTTCGCCACGGCGGCGGCCGTCAGGACCAGGCCCGTGGCGCCGGTACAGGAGACGACGACGTCGGCGAGGGCCAGCTCGGCGGCGATGGAGATGGCGTTGATCGGCACGGCGCGCGCCTTGGGGCCGCCGTCCTGCTCCAGCCCGGCGGCCAGCCGCTCGGCGCGCTCCACGGTCCGGTTGGCGATCACCAGTTCGGCCACACCGGTGCGCGCCAGCGTGGCGGCGGCGAGCGAGGACATCGACCCGGCGCCGATCACCAGCGCCCGTCTGCCCCGCACCCAGCCGGGCACGTCCCGGCCGTCCGCGAGCTGCTCCAGGCCGAACGTGACGAGCGACTGCCCGGCCCGGTCGATGCCGGTCTCGCTGTGCGCCCGCTTCCCGACCCGCAGGGCCTGCTGGAACAGCTCGTTCAGCAGCCGCCCGGCGGTCTGCTCGTCCTGGGCGAGGGCGAGCGCGCCCTTGATCTGGCCGAGGATCTGTCCCTCGCCGACCACCATCGAGTCCAGCCCGCAGGCCACCGTGAACAGGTGGCGCACGGCCCGGTCCTCGTAGTGCGTGTACAGGTACGGCTGGAGCTCGGCCAGGGCGACGCCGCTGTGCCGGGCCAGCAGCGCGGAGAGCTCGGAGACACCGGCGTGGAAGCCGTCCACCTCGGCGTAGAGCTCGATCCGGTTGCACGTCGAGAGCACGGCGGCCTCCACCACGACGCCGCCCGCGCCGCCGCCCGGTCCCCCGGCGGCGACCGCGTCGCGCAGCAGCGTGCCGCGCGCGTCGGGGGCGAGCGCGGCGCGCTCCAGCAGGCTGACGGGCGCGCTGCGGTGGCTGAGGCCGATGACGAGCAGCGTCATGCCGGCATCACCGCCGGCACGTCCCCGTCGGGGCCCTGCTCGCCGCGCCGCGGCTCGGCGGGCACGCGCAGCTCCCGGGGGGCCGCCGCCTCGCGGGAGAGGTCCTCGGCGGCCTTCCGCTGCTCGTGGAAGGCCAGGATCTGGAGCTCGATGGAGAGGTCCACCTTGCGGACGTCGACCCCGTCGGGCACCTGGAGGACGGTGGGGGCGAAGTTCAGGATCGAGGTGATGCCGGCGGCGACGAGCCGGTCGCACACCTGCTGCGCGGCGCCCCCGGGGGTGGTGATGACGCCGATGGAGACCCCGTTCGTGTGAATGATGGTCTCCAGCTCGTCCACGTGCCGGACGGTGATTCCCGCGACCTGTCTGCCGGTCATCGACGGGTCCGCGTCGATCAGGGCCGCGACGCGGAAGCCCCGGGAGGCGAAACCGCCGTAGTTGGCGAGGGCGGCGCCGAGGTTGCCGATGCCGACGATGACCACGGGCCAGTCCTGGGTCAGCCCCAGCTCGCGCGAGATCTGGTAGACGAGATACTCCACGTCGTACCCGACGCCCCGGGTGCCGTAGCTGCCCAGGTAGGAGAAGTCCTTGCGGAGCTTCGCGGAATTGACGCCGGCCGCGCTGGCCAGCTCCTCCGACGAGACCGTGGGCACCGAGCGCTCCGACAGCGCCGTCAGCGCCCGCAGATACAGCGGAAGCCGGGCGACGGTCGCCTCGGGGATTCCTCGGCTACGGGTCGCCGGTCGGTGATTTCGGCCAGTTGCCACGGTGCTCCTGCCGGTCGGGCCAAGCGGAGGGCGGTCCTGGGCGGCGCACGCGCCGAAACCGCTCCGTCCCGACCAGGCTATGTCCTTGTGAACGCGTGCACAAAGACACTGTCCGTTTTGTCCGGCCAAAGTGACCGGTGCCACAGGAGCCAACAGGGACACCGGGTCACACTCCTCACCTATGTCGCCACTCGGTGGAAAACGGCTCCGAATCCTCATCCTCACCCGTCAGGCGCCCAGGGCGCGCCGCAATCGCTCCCGGTCGACGCGCCAGAAGTCGTGCTGGGCGCCGTCCACCAGCACCACCGGGATCTGCTCCCAGAACTTCCGGTGGAGCTCCGCGTCCTCGGTGATGTCCTTCTCCTCCCAGGCCGCGCCCACCTCGGCGCAGACCTCCCGGACGACGGCCCGCGCGTCGTCGCACAGGTGGCAGCCGGGCCGGCCGATCAGCGTCACCAGCCGCCCGGCGGGCGGGCCCGCCTCCGGGGCGGTGGCCCCGGCGGTTCCCCGGGCGGACTCCCCGGTGGTCTGCCGGGGCTTCTCCGGGGTCTTCTCCCGGGCGGTGCGGCGCGAGCGGAGCAGCGGAGTCATGGCGCCCATTGTGCCCCGCGCGGTCACCCCCGCGTCATTCCCGCGCAACGGGGGTTCGTGTGTGGAATGGCTATGCTCAAAGCATGGCCGGGCTCAACTCCCCCACACACGATCCTTCCCTGGCCGCCGCCCGCCGGGGGTGGCTCGCCGCGCGCAGGCGCGCCGCGACCGAACGCAGCGAGCTGGCGGGCCAGGCCGCCGCGGAGGCCGCCCGCGAAGCGGCGCCCGAGCCGGAGTTCCCCTCCGCCGGGGACCTCAAGGCGGCGGCGTTCTTCGACCTGGACAACACGGTGATGCAGGGCGCGGCGATCTTCCACCTCTGCCGGGGCCTGTACAAGCGCAAGTTCTTCCGGAAGCGCGAGCTGGCGCGGTTCGCCTGGCAGCAGGCGTACTTCCGGATGGCGGGCGCCGAGCACAGCGGCCACATGCGGGACGCCCGGGACAGCGCGCTGTCGATCGTGCGCGGGCACCGGGTGTCGGAGCTGATGGCCATCGGCGAGGAGATCTACGACGAGTACATGGCGGGCCGCATCTGGCCGGGGACCCGGGCGCTGGCCCAGGCCCACCTCGACGCCGGACAGCGGGTCTGGCTGGTGACGGCGGCCCCGGTGGAGACCGCGACCATCATCGCCCGGCGGCTCGGGCTGACCGGCGCCCTGGGCACGGTCGCGGAGTCGGTCGGCGGGGTCTACACGGGCCGCCTGGTCGGGGAGCCGCTGCACGGCCCGGCCAAGGCGGTGGCGGTGCGCGCGCTGGCCGAGGCGGAGGACCTGGACCTGGAGCGGTGCGCCGCCTACAGCGACTCGGCCAACGACATTCCGCTGCTCTCGCTGGTCGGCCACCCGTACGCGATCAACCCGGACAAGCAGCTCCGGGCCCACGCCCGGGAGATGGGCTGGCGGCTGCGGGACTACCGCACGGGCCGGAAGGCGGCCCGCATCGGCGTCCCGGCGGCGGCCGGAGCGGGCGCGGTGGCAGGCGGGGCCGTCGCGGCCCTGGCGATCCAAAAACGCCGCAGGTAATCGGGCGAACCGCGGCTGTTCGATCAAAGCCGGTCAAGATTTTGACAGAACTGCACGCCATGCGATCAGCTATGCCATGGCGTTTGCGTGGCGCACCGACCACAACCGGTAACACCCCGAACTGAATCGGCGATTTTCCCAACTAGGCGTAGCGTCGTCTGCACGAAGGGTTATCCTCCTCAGACGCAGGCGTCGGGTGACGGATCCGACACTGCACGTGTTGGAAGCTAAAGCCTCTGGGAGTCCCGTGTACCCACACGTCGGGGTTGACGCCTCGGGCCTGGCTACGCTGCGCACGACGGTCGCCGACCGCCTGCGCACCCTCGTCCCCACCGCGTACGCCGTCCCCACCCTCGCCGCACCTGTCCCCGCCGGCCCCGCCCGCACCCTGGCGGACGGCACCGCCACCGCCGACACCGCCACCCTGGGGAGACGAGCCCGCTCCGGAGCCGCCGGCGCCTCGGCCGCCCGTTCCGCCGCCGCGTCCACGCCCCCGTCCGCCTCGGCCGCCACCGGCGACAGCCGCCGGATGATGGACCTGGTCGAACGCGCCCAGAGCGGCGAGGCGGAGGCGTTCGGCTGTCTCTACGACCACTATTCCGACACCGTCTACCGCTACATCTACTACCGCGTCGGCGGCCGGGCGACCGCGGAGGACCTCACCAGCGAGACGTTCCTGCGCGCGCTGCGGCGCATCGGCACCTTCACCTGGCAGGGCCGCGACTTCGGGGCCTGGCTGGTCACGATCGCGCGGAACCTGGTGGCCGACCACTTCAAGTCCAGCCGCTTCCGGCTGGAGGTCACCACCGGCGAGATGCTCGACGCCAACGAGGTGGAGCGCAGCCCCGAGGACTCCGTGCTGGAGTCCCTGGCCAACTCGGCGCTGCTCGACGCGGTCCGGCGGCTCAACCCCCAGCAGCAGGAATGCGTCACCCTGCGGTTCCTCCAGGGGTTGTCGGTGGCCGAAACGGCGCGGGTGATGGGGAAGAACGAGGGCGCGATCAAGACGCTGCAGTACCGGGCGGTGCGCACCCTCGCCCGGCTGCTGCCCGATGACGCCCGCTGACGGCCGCCGAATGACCGTTGGACGTCCACCGCACGTCCACGAGCGTCCGCCTGTGTCCGGCATGCTTCAAAGATCTTCGATCCTTGACGGAGAGTGAACACCCTCAGCTAATCAGTCACATAATCTGCAAGCCGTAACCCGAGTGCCCGTCCGCTCGTTGTCGGGTTCGCAGGCTCTCTACAACTCGGCTCCATCCAGGCACTATTCACCCATCCGGGTCGATAGGGGCGGGGTCCGAAACTTCCATCAGCCGTAGGGAGTCGTTCGTGTGACGAGAGGAGGTGCCGCCCGTGATCGGATCCGTGTCGGCGAACCGTCGGGCCAACGCCTTCGCCCATCTCCTCGACGAGGCGCGGCTCGACGAGCCGCGGCCCGGCGACGAGGATGCGGCGGCGGACCCGGCCGGGGCCGGGCGTCAGGCCCCGGCGGACGGTGCCGAGCAGGCAGTGCTGCTGTCGGTCGTCGACAAGCTCGCGGCCCTGCCGAGACCCGAGCTCGGCGCCGAGACGAGAGCGGCACAGCGCGCCCTGCTGATCGCCACGATGGAGGCCGCCGCCGAGCCCGAGAGCCGGCCGGCGGCACCCGTCCGCGGGGAGCGGGTGCCCGAGCAGCGCGGCCCGCGGGGCGCCCGCCGGGGCCTCCCGCTCGGCGGACTGGGCCGGCTGCGGCCCCGGTCGCGGCTCACGAAGGGCCTGGCCGCCGGCGGCCTCACGATGGGCGTCGCGGCGGGCGCCTTCGGGGGCGTCGCCGCGGCCAGCACCGACGCGCTCCCCGGGGACACCCTCTACGGCCTCAAGCGCGGCATGGAAGACCTGCGCCTCGACTTCACGAGCGGTGACGTCGACCGCGGCCGTGTCTACCTCGACCACGCCTCCACCCGGCTGAACGAGGCGCGACGGCTGCTGGAGCGCACCCGGGCGGGCCTGCTCGACCCCGAGGAGCTGGAGGACGTCCGCAAGGCCCTCTCCAGCATGCGGGACGACGCGTCCGAAGGGCACCGGCTGCTCACCCAGGCGCACCAGGCGGACGGCTCCATCGACCCCCTGGAGTCGCTGTCCGCCTTCGCCGACCGCCACCGCGAGGCGTGGGCCCAGCTCCGCTACCAGCTGCCCTTCGAGCTGCGTGACGTGGGCGAGGAGGTCACGGACGTCTTCGACGCCATAGACCAAGAGGTCGCTCCGTTCGAATCCCTCCTCCCCCAGGAGCCGGACGCCCTGTCGTCCGGCGGCGACTCCGGCGGCCCGGCCGCCCGGACACCGGCCCGTTCCGAGCCCGCGGCGTCCGTCGCGCCGCCCCGGTCGGGCGCGGACGGCGAGAGCGAGGGCGGCGGCGCGGACCAGCCCGGCGGAGGCACGGCCAGTCCGGGCACCACCGAGCAGCGCGGGGGGCTCCTGGAGGGCACCGGCCTGCTCGGCCCGGCCGACGACGAGACGGACGCCACCGGTGACGAGAGCCCGCCGGAGTCCGGGGACGCCGAGGACACGCTGCCCCAGCCCGAGGTCACCATCCCGCCCCTGGTCGAGGACCTGCTGCCCGGCCTCGGCCTGGACGTCACCGGCGGCAACACGTAGCGCCCCGGCCACTCGCCCGGCGCGGCGGTCGGGGTCTAGAAGAACACCGACCGCCGCGCCATCAGCAGCTTGTAGAGCGTGTGCTGAATCGTCTCCCGCACCTGGTCGGTGAGCTGGAAGACGAGCATCGGGTCCTCCGCGGCCTCCGGCGGATGGTCCGCCGTCTCGATCGGCTCCCCGAACTGGATGGTCCACTTCGTCGGCAGCGGGAGCGTCCCCAGCGGCCCCAGCCAGGGGAACGTCGGGGTGATCGGGAAGTACGGCAGGCCCAGCACGCGCGCCAGCGTCCGCGCGTTGCCCACCATCGGGTGGATCTCCTCCGCGCCCACGATCGAGCACGGCACGATCGGCACCCGCGTGCGCAGCGCCGTCGCCACGAACCCGCCCCGGCCGAAGCGCTGGAGCTTGTACCGTTCCGCGAACGGCTTCCCCAGTCCCTTGAAGCCCTCCGGCATCACCCCGACCAACTCGCCCCGCCCGAGCAGCTCCTCGGCGTCCTCGACGCAGGCGAGAGTGTGGCCGCCCTTGCGGGCCAGCCAGTTGAAGACGGGGAGCTGGAAGACGAGATCCGCGGCGAGCAGCCGGAGGTTGCGGTCGGCCGGGTGCTGCTCGCGCACCGCGACCTGGAGCATCACGCCGTCCCACGGCAGCGTGCCCGAGTGGTTGCAGACGATGAGCGCGCCCCCGGTGTCCGGCACGTTCTCCATGCCGCGCACCTCGACCCGGAAGTACTTCTCGAACAGCGGGCGCAGCAGCGTGCCGAGCACCGCGTCCGCGAGGTGCTCGTCGTAGCCGAAGTCGTCCACCTCGTAGTCGCCGGTGAGCCGGCGCCGGACGAACGCGAGCCCGCGCGCCAGCGCCTGGTCCAGGCCGTCACCGGAGTCCGCCGCGGGCGGCTCGTCCCGCCCGGTCCGCCCGGTGCCCGCCGCCCCGACCGGGGCCAGTGGCGGTCCCGCGGCGGCGCGCGCCCGACGGCCGCCCTCACCGAACGGAATGACCTTGGCGTCAGCCATGGCGCAGCACCTCCTCGATCCGGTCGACGGCACGGGCCACGGCCTCGGGCGGCAGCAGCCCGGGCCCGTGGACGGCGGCGAAGTCCGCGAACGTCTCCGCCGTCGTGTAGCGCAGCGGGCCGCCCATGGCCGCGCGCAGCCGATCGGTGCGCACGACCCGGCCGTGCACGAGCGAGCCGAGCTGCTCCGCGGAGAGGCCGCTCAGGCCCAGGGCGCCCAGCGCGGAGCCGAGCAGGGGCGCCAGCGGCCGGATCACGGGCAGCGTCGGCCGCCCGATGCGCCGGGCCGCCTGCGAGAGCATCAGCACTCCCTCGCCGGCCACGTTGAACGTGCCCGCGCCGAGCGCGCCTTGCCCGTCGCGGGCGGCACGGCTCAGCACGTCCAGCACGTCGTCCTCGTGCACGACCTGCAGGCGCGGGTCGTAGCCGAGGACCGTGGGCAGCACGGGCAGCTTGAAGTAGGCGGCGAGCCGGGAGTCTGCCGCCGGGCCCAGGACGTGGGCGAAGCGCAGCACGGTCACCCGCACGTCGGGGCAGCGGCGCGCGAACCCGCGCGCGTAGCCCTCGATCTCGGCGACGTCCTGCGCGAAGCCGCCGCCCGCCGGAGCCTTGGGCGGCGCGGCCTCGTCGGCGACGGCCGGCTCGCGGGCGGCCGTGCCGTAGATCTGGGTGCTGGACTTGATCACCACGCGGCGCAGGCCCGGCACCTTCTGGCAGGCGCCGAGCAGCTGGAGCGTGCCGAGGACGTTCAGCTCCTTGACCGCCGCACGGCCGCCGCCCGCCGAGGCCGGGGTGCCGTGGACGTCGAGGTGGACCACGGTGTCGACGGCGTGCTGGGCCAGCACCGTCACGATCGACGGCTGCCGGATGTCGGCCCGCACGAACTCGGCGCCGCCCAGCGGATACGCGGGCGGCCGGGTGTCCACACCGATCACCCGGGTCACGTCCGGGTCCTGCTGGACGTGCCGGACGAACCGCCCGCTGAGCTGCCGGGCGGCGCCGGTCACGAGGACGGTTCTGCCCACGGTCCTCCCCTGCCCTGCCTCATGCGTCGGCCCTCCCGTCATCGTGTCGACGGGAGGGCCGGTCAGCGGCGCTCGCTCACTTCTTGTTGCGGCGCTGAACGCGGGTGCGCTTCAGCAACTTGCGGTGCTTCTTCTTCGCCATCCGCTTGCGCCGCTTCTTGATTACAGAGCCCACGACTACCCTCGCTCACTTCGCTTACTCGGTGCGGGGCGTCCGAGCCCACACGACCTACATGCGGCTCAGCCTACCGGTCACCGAGTGATACGGGTTAATCGAGGGGTGTCAATGGGCCCGACCAGTCGTTACGCGCTTTCCACGCCCACGAACGACTCTCGGAGGTACTCGTGGACGGCCTGCTCGGGAACCCGGAAGGACCTTCCCACCCGGATCGCGGGCAGATGACCGGCGTGCACCAAGCGGTACACAGTCATCTTCGACACTCGCATCACCGCGGCGACCTCCGCCACGGTCAGGAACTTGGCCTCGCTCAGAAGCCTTTCACCAGCAGCCATGTCACACCTGACCTTCCGCACATGTCGGACACCGGCTTCCCCTCCGGTGACTCCCTCTCGCACGTGCGCTCCTCCCCAGATTAGGGGCGGGTGATGCGAGTGGGGAAGAGGTGCTTCAACCGGCCTTTTCCCGCGAGCCCGCCCTTACCGTGACAGAGAAGTCCGATTGAGCACATAGCACGCCGGTGGTCCGCCGCGCGCACGCCCGCGCGCACCGGCCGGTACGAACCACTCCAGTTACCCTGCCCCGCCCTCGGCCGGGGGACACCGGGACAGCACCGCGCTCCCCGACTCCGTTGCGACATTGGGCAGTTGACCTGCACCGCAGGGCCGCCCGCGAGTAGCGGGACGAGCCGTGGCGCGGGCGTCCGGGAAGGTGGCGCGGCGTCATGTGCCTGCGGCGCGTGCGGAGGTGAAGCGGAGTGAGCCCCGGCGCGTTCACGGCGCACGGCGAACGTCTCCGGCCGGGCGGCGGGGTGCGCGGCGGGGCGGCGCGTGGACGCGGGCGTAGAAGGAATCGGGTCGTTATGTCGACAGATCGTCCCCCTGTTGATGCGATACGGGCGCAGTCCACCGTGAGCAGGGGTGTGGACACTGTGACGTAGGAGGCGCCGGACCTCGGGGGAAGACGTCCGGCGTGGCGCGAAAGGCCCGGCACGAGGGCCCGGTACGAGCCCGCCGGCTGGCAAGAGACGATAGCGCCCCGGCTCCGGCGGTCGTGACGGGGGTGGGGGTACCGGATGCCGGTGCGGGTGATCAGGGGAGGAGGCCGTGCGCGGGGTAGACGGCGCGGCGGGTGGCGAGGACGGCCTGATCGACGGCGTCCGACGGATCGTAGCCGTCGTGCCAGTCCCGCCAGTGCGGGGTCCGGCCGTCCGTCATCCGGTGCGGCGCCAGTTGGCGGGTCAGGGCGTAGACGGTCTGCCGCCACTCGTCGGGGACGAGGGTGGCGGGGGCGATGGGCTCGTGGCCCGCGATGGCGACGAGATGCGTCCAGATCCGGGGCACGACCTCGACGACGGCGTAGCCACCGCCGCCCAGCGACAGCCAGCGGCCCTCGGCGTACGCGTGGGCCCAGGTGTGACAGGCCTCGACGGCCAGGCGCTGGGCGTCGAGGCTGAGCGTGAGATGGGCGAGCGGGTCCTCGAAGTGGGTGTCCGCGCCGTGCTGCGTCACGAGCACCTGGGGGCGGAACTCGGCCAGCAGCTGGGGGACGACGCCGTGCAAAGCGCGCAGCCACGCGCTGTCCGATGTCCCGGCGGGCAGCGCGACGTTGACGGCGCTTCCGGCGGCGGCCTGGCCCCCGGTCTCCTCCGGTCGGCCGGTCCCGGGGAAAAGCATGCGGGGGTGTTCGTGGAGGGAGATGGTCAGCACGCGCGGGTCGTTCCAGAACGCGGTCTGCACGCCGTCGCCGTGGTGCACGTCGACGTCGATGTAGGCGACACGCTCCGCGCCGAGTTCGAGGAGGCGGGCGATGGCGAGCGCGGCGTCGTTGTAGACGCAGAACCCGGAGGCGGCGCCGGGCATGGCGTGGTGCAGGCCGCCGGCGAAGTTGACGGCGTGCGGGACGTCGCCGCGCCAGATGTCCTCGGCCGCGGCGACGGACTGCCCGGCGATGAGGGCGGACGCCTCGTGCATGCCCTCGAACGCCGGGGTGTCCTCGGTCCCGATCCCGCGCGCTTCGTCGGCCTCCGACGGATTGCGGGACGCCCGGCGCACCGCGTCGACGTAGTCGGCGTCGTGCACGAGCTTGAGCGTCGACTCCCCGGCCGGCCTGGCGGCGACGACGTCGACGCGCTTGTCGAGGCCGAAGGCCTCCACGAGCCGCATGGTCAACGTCAACCGCACCGGATCCATGGGGTGGGTGGGACCGAAGTTGTACTGGGCGACGTCTTCGTCCCACATCAGTCGTGCATGAACGCTCATGCGGAACACGGTAGCGGAAACACGATTGGGCTCTGCCCGGAGGTATAACTCCGGGCAGAGCCCACGTCTTTGAAGCGTCTTTCCTGCAATAATTGTCCGGCGGTGTCCTACTCTCCCACACGGTCCCCCATGCAGTACCATCGGCGCTGGAGGGCTTAGCTTCCGGGTTCG